>CAMGPO010000097.1 GCA_946060825.1 uncultured Clostridia bacterium
ATCCTCGCGGTGGAAGCATCGCGCTGAATACAGTCCATCCCGGAAGGACGGCCCTGGGGCCGTCCTTCCGCGCACCTATGGAGGCGCCCATGAACCACAGCAGCGAAGCCCAGCACCGGCGCATGACGGAGACGCCGATGCCGCGGCTCATCCTCTCCCTCGCCCTGCCCACGGTGGCCAGTCAGCTCATCTCCATCCTCTACAACACCGCCGACACCTACTTCGTCTCTCAAATCGGCACCAGCGCCGCAGCCGCCGTCGGCGTCGTCTTTTCCCTGATGTCCATCATCCAGGCCTTTGGCTTCGGCGTGGGTATGGGTGCCAGCAGCCTCATCAGCCGCTGTCTCGGCGCCCGGCGGGACTATGACGCCCACCGATACGGCAACAGCGCCTTCGCCGCTGCCCTGGTCTTTGGTATTCTGCTGCTGACCGTCGGACTCCTGACCCTGAAACCGCTGATGCGCCTCCTTGGCGCGACGGAGACCATTCTCCCCTATGCGGCCGCCTATGCCCGCTACATTCTGATCGGCGCCCCCATCCTCTGCGCCTCCTTTGTCCTCAACAACATCCTCCGCTCCGAGGGCGAGGCCGTCCTTGCCATGGTGGGCCTCTGCACCGGCGGCATCCTCAACATGGCTCTCGATCCCCTGCTGATCTTTGTCCTGGATCTCGGTATCGCCGGAGCCGCCGTTGCCACGGTGTTCAGCCAGTGCGTCAGCTTCTGCATCCTGCTGTCCGCTTTTCTGCGGGGCAAGAGTGCCATCCGCCTGGGCCTCCGTTGGGTCAGTCGTGATCCCTGGGACTACCTCCGGATTCTGCGTACCGGTCTGCCGACCATCTGCCGTCAGGGCATGGCCAGTCTGGCCTCGGCCCTGGTGAACGTCCAGGCTGCCGCCTTCGGCGATGCCGCCGTGGCCGCCATGACCATCTCCTACAAGGTCTACCTCTGGGTGCGCAGCGCCGTCATCGGCATTGGCCAGGGTTTCCAGCCCGTGGCCGGTTACAACTTCGGTGACAAGCGGTATCACCGTGTCCGGGAAGCTTTCCGGTTCAGCACCATCCTCGGTACCGTAGTCTGCACGGCCGCCGCTGGGATTCTGTCCCTCCACGCGGAGGCGGTACTCGGCTGGTTCCGGGATGATGGGGATGTCATCCGCATCGGCGCCCAGGCCCTGCGCTACGCCTGCGCCGTCATGCCCCTTCTGGCCTATTCCACCTTCGTGAACCAGCTCTACCAGTGTCTCGGCTTCAGCCGCCAGGCCACCTTCCTGGCCTGCTGCCGCCAGGGCGTCTTTTATCTGCCGCTGATCCTGCTGCTGCCGGCCCTGCTGGGCGTGACCGGCGTGGAAGTCACCCAACCCGCCGCTGACCTCCTGACGTTCCTCATCTCCATCCCCTACCACATCCGGTTTTATCGCCGTTCGCTCCCTTTGGAACCGGACGCCTGACTTTTTTTCTGACAAAACTTGCTCAATGACAAATATGCTGTTATAATGGCTCTATGGAAAAGAGAAAGGCTTATTATGTCAGCCGCAAAAATGTGCTGACCTGGCTTTCGGTACTGCTGATCCTCTGTTCGGCCGTGGTTCGCCTCGTATTGCATTGTGAGAAAGGCACAAAGACTGGTTCTGCAATGGTGTTCCAAATCCTGCTGCCGATCATCGCAGGGGTCATTTTTGTACTGATTGTCCTTCTGAACGGAAAGGAGAAAATCTACCGCACCGCAGTTCCCGTGGCCATGTTCGCACTGGCGGAGATGTGCGCCGCCGGCACCTATGGCCTCTGGCACCGGCTGCTGGTCTGGATGGCCTGCCTGGTTTTCGCCTTCTACTATTTTGAAACGATCTCCGGCCAGCGGCAGGGCTGGGCCAACCTGTTCGTGCTGGAGCTGCTGCTGCTGTTCCTGCTGTTCCTCCGGATTGTCCCGGAAAACTATATGGTGCAGCGCTACCGCACCTTCAACCAGTGGATCGGCGACGTGCCCACCATCGCGGCCATCCTCGGGATGCTGGCTCTGGTGCTCTCCCTCCATGTCCATCAGGACGGAAAATACCACCCGACCTGGGGCGACCGCTCTGACGGACGCCGGGTCCGCACCCTCGACCCGATGTCCTACGTCTCGCCCTACATCATGCCCAACCGCAACGGCGCCAGCAACTCTTTCCGCGATTCCCTCGATGTCACCGACACCGACAAGTACATCCGCCGCAAGCGCCGGGAGGGCATGACCCACCTGACCATCACTCAGATCTATCTGGCGGCCTACTGCCGCACCATCGCCCGGTACCCGGCTCTGAACCGGTTCCTCTCCGGCCAGCACGTCTACTCCCGGGACGGGGATATCGTCTTCAACATGGTCGTCAAAAAGGAGATGACGACCAAGGGTCTGGAAACGGCCATCAAGCTGCACCTGACGCCCGCGGACACCCTGAGTGTGGTCAGCGAGAAGCTGGATCACGCCATCGATGTGGCCAAGAACGAGAACGGCAGCAACTTTGACAAGACAGCCGGGGCCCTCAAGGCCATTCCCGGCGTGCTTCTGAAATTCGCCGTCTGGCTGCTGAAGCTGCTGGACTACTTCGGCCTGCTGCCCGCCTTCCTGATTGAAGTCAGCCCCTTCCACGGCTCGGTGTTCTTCACCTCCATGGCCTCCCTCGGCATTCCCGCCATCTACCACCATCTCTATGACTTCGGCAACCTGCCTGTGTTCTGCTGCCTCGGCGGCAAATACCGCAAATCGATCCTGCGGGACGACGGCTCCATCGAGGAGCGGAAGTTCATGGACATCACCATCGTCTGCGACGAGCGCATCTGCGACGGCTTCTACTATGCCACCGCCATGAAGCACTTCAAGCGCCTCATGGCTCATCCGGAGCTGCTGGAAACCGCGCCCGAAACTGTCAACCCCGATATCGACTGACCCTGCGGCGGCTTGCCCTCTGACAAGCCGCCGTCTGTTATCCGGAGGTGCCTATGCGATCGTTCCCCATACTGCTCTGCGGCCTGCTGGCCGCGCTGCTGCTCTCCGCCTGCGGTCAGCAGCCCGCCGAAATCCCGGCGGAGCCGGAGATCGCGGAGCCGGTCGAAGCGCCGGAAGAACCGGCCGTCAAAACGGAATTCACCCGGGAGGAACTGCTGGCCGATTACGGCCAACTCTGGGAGATCCTTGAAGAAAACTACCCCTTTCTGCCCGTACTTGAGGAACACGGCATTGACTGGGAGCAGCTCCGGGCCGATTACCGCGAAAAGCTGCGCACGCAGGAGCCGGACGTGGCGGACTTCGCCGCCCTGATCCGGCAGATGTTCTCGCAAATGGAGAATTTTGCCCATCTCGATCTCGCCGGTGAGGATGAGTTCCGTTTATATCTGGATGATCCGCCGGAGAGATCCCCCAGCCTGACGCCCTGGTACGAGGCAGTGACAGCGCCGCAGACCCGAGCGGTCTATGCCCTGCTGTCATCCGGGACGGAGTACGCTCCGGAGATCGAATATCCGGAGGTGGAGACCGGCTACTACCCCAACTGCAAGGCGGCCTACTTCCATTTCCGGAGCTTCAACTACTCCCTGAAGGAGCGGGATTCGACGGTGATCGCGGACTATCTCGCCACGCTGGACGAGGTGGAGCACGTCATCATCGACATCACCGGCAACAGCGGCGGCGACTTTTACAGCGTCATTCAGAATGTCATTGAGCCCCTGGGCGGCGAAGGCACCTGGACGAACTACACATTTCTGGCCAAATCTCCGATCAATGCGCGCTTCTTTCTCGAGACCGGCGCGTTAGAGGCGCAGCCCCTGTCGGAGCTGCCGGAGGACGCCGTCTTTCCGGAATTCGCGGAGGAGCTGGGCATGAACCATTACATCTCTACCCAGGTGACCTGTCAGACCGGAGAGGACAACGACCCTGCCGCCGGTGCAAAGCGCTGGGTGCTGATCGACGGCGCCGTGTTCTCCACCTCGGAAACCTTTGCACGTTTCTGCAAGGATACCGGCTGGGCTACACTGGTCGGCACCAGAACACTCGGCGACGGAGACGGTCTTGCCTCGGTTTTGGTTCCCCTCGACCATACGGGCCTGCTGTTGAAATTCTCCACCACATCCTGCGCCAACGCCGACGGCAGCCTGAACGCCGAAGCGGGCACCGCGCCTGACTATCCCTGCAAGCCCGGCGAGCTGCCCCTGAGAAAATGCCTCGAGCTGATCCGGAACGGCTGATCCCTGGGCCATACCAATGACGCGCCGCAGAATTTGCGGCGCGTTTTTTCCGGATTTCTGTCCCCGGCGGGACGGTTTCCGCGTCTATGAAAGTGAGAATTCTCGATATGAACACGAAGGAGGCGATGGCGTGGAGGATGAACAGGCCCTGCGGAAGCTCCGCCGGGGCGACCAGAAGGCCCTGGAAGCCCTTGTGGTGCGCTATACACCCTACGTCTCGGCAGTCATCCGGAACCAGCTCGGCGGCTTGTCGGCGGAGGAAGACGTGGAGGAGCTGTGCGCCAACGTGTTTTTTACCCTCTGGCAGAAGGCCGGCAGCCTTCGCACCGACCGCCTCCGGGGCTGGCTCGGCGCGGTGGCCCGGAACGAGGCCCGCTCCCTGCTGCGCCGGCGGAATCTGCTGACGGCTCCCGAGGAGGACGTCATCCTTGTGGCCGGCGGCGATCCGGAGGCCGACGTGCTGCGGCGGGATCAAGATCGGTTCGTCCGGGAGGCTGTTCTGGCCATGGGCCAGCCGGATCGGGAGATCTTTCTGCGGCACTACTACTATAACCAGAAATGCAGCGCGATCGCCGCGGCCCTGGACATGACGGAGGAGGCCGTCAAGGCCCGCCTCAAGCGGGGCAGGGCGAAGCTCAAGGCAGTCATTCAGGAAGGAGGATATGACTGTGAACTGGAATATCTCTGACATGATGGATCACTACGAGGAAACCGACATTACCCTTGAGGACGGCGGCGCTTCGGCGGAGCGCGTCCTCGACCGGACGATGGCAAAGGTGCGGCAGGCACAGCGGCCCCGGCACATCCGGCGGCGGGCTGCGCTGATCGCGGCAGCTTGCGCGGCCACTCTGCTGCTGGGCTGCACGGCGGTCGCCGCCGTCACCCGCTGGCATGGCTTTGCTCTGCTGGACAATCTGAGCGAGAAGGAACAGCAGGGATTCATTCAAACGGCGACCACAAACCTGCCCACGGAGTCCGTCGGCGCCGACGGCACCGTCACCCGCTACGACGGCGAGGGAAACGTCATCGACGTCATGACGGCGGAGGAATACCGGGAATGGGAACAGGCGCAGATCAAGGCGCAGGATGCAGCGGTCATTGCCAGCACCGACCTGGTCGATCTCAGCACCTTCGAGGTCATCCCCAGCAGCGTGACGGAGCTGACCGTCAAGGCCGGAACGATCCCCGACATGATG
>CAMGPO010000098.1 GCA_946060825.1 uncultured Clostridia bacterium
CGGCTCCGGGCCGCCGGCTACGCCCCCTACTACCTCTACCGCCAGAAGTATATGTCCGGCAGCTTTGAAAACGTGGGCTGGTGCAAGCCCGCCTGCGAGGGACTCTACAACATCTATATGATGGAGGAGCTGCACACCGTCCTGTCCCTGGGCGGCGGCGGCATGAACAAAGTCAACCTGCCTGGAGGAAAAATTCTCCGGTTCCACAACCCGAAATATCCCAAGGAATACATCGAGCACATCGACGCGGTTCTGCGGGAGAAAGACGAAATCTTTGAGCTTCTCGGAAAGGAGGCCGCCCATGTCGATCGATCTTAGCAAACTGAACGAGGCCGTGCGGACAGACCCGAAGGGCTTCATCGCCAAATGCGATGCCACCTACGACAGCCGCGTCTACGGCGCGGCGGTCAAAATCAAGGAAAACCTGGACCGCAGCCCGATCGTCCTGCTGGCCGGCCCCTCCTCGTCCGCCAAGACCACGACGGCCGGCCGCATCCGCTGGATGCTCAAGGGCATGGGCGTCCCCTGCCATCTCATCAGCCTGGACGACTACTACCGCACCCGCACCGAGGACAACTACCCCAGGACCGCTGACGGAGCGCCCGACCTCGAATCTCCCTATGCCCTGGACATCCCCCTGCTCAACGAGCATCTGGCCATGCTGGACGCCGGAGAAGAAATCCAGGTTCCCCACTTCGACTTTACCCTCCAGGCCCGGACGGCAGAGACGATGCCCCTCCGGATGGAGCCGGGCAGCTGCGTGATCTTCGAGGGCATCCACGGTCTCAACGACCTCTTCAGCCGCCACGAGAACGCCTACCGCATCTACGTCAACGACGACAGCCACATCACGGAGAACGGCAAGCGCATCTTCGACAAGAACTGGACGCGCCTGCTGCGCCGCAGCGTCCGCGACCTCAACTACCGCAATTCGCCCATCGAGGAGACCCTGGGCCTCTGGGCCAACGTCCGCCTGGGCGAGAGCCTCTACATCACGCCCTACGTCGACCGGGCCGACATCACCCTGGACACCTCTCTGGCCTACGAGGTGCCGGTTCTGGCCGCCTTTGCCGCCCCCTTCTTCGCTGACCTGCGGGTCACAACGCCCCAGGCAGACCTGATCCGGAAGATCCTGGAGATGCTGAAGAAATTCGAGCGTATCGACCCGGCTCTGGTGCCCGGATCCTCCCTGCTGCGGGAAGAATTCATCAAATAGTGAGGTTTTTATGGATACACTATTCTCCAATGTCACCGTCGTCACCATGGACGAGCAGATGCGCGTCCTGCTGGACGCCTTCGTCGGCGTCACCGACGGCAAGGTCAGCTATCTTTCCAAAAAGGCTCCCGAGGAACGGCCCCAGACCATCGTGGACGGCACCGGCATGGTACTGATGCCGGGCCTCATCAACTGCCACGTCCACCTGCCCATGACCATCCTCCGGGGCTATGGCGACGACCTGCCCCTCGACAAGTGGCTGAACGACTGCATCTTCCCCAGGGAGGACCGGCTCGACGGCCGCTGCGTCAAGGCTGCCACCCAGCTCGCCATCGCCGAGTGCCTGCGCTTTGGCGTCACCTCCGTCTCGGAGATGTACAACTTCTGCGACGAGATCGCCGAGGCCGTGGCCGAGAGCGGCATCAAGGCCAATATCTCCCGGGGCACTCTGCTCTTTGACGAGGACAACTTCGACTTTGAAACGGACGAGCGCTGCCGCGAGATGGTAGCCCTCCATGAGAAGTGGCACAACTTCGACCACGGCCGTATCAAGGTGGACGCCGCCATCCACGCCGAGTACACCTCCTCTTATCCCCTCTGGGAGGCCGTCGCCGAGTATGCTTACAACAACAATCTTGCCATGCACGTCCACCTCTCCGAGACGGAGAACGAGCACGAGAGCTGCAAGGAGAAGTACGGCCTGACCCCGGCCCAGGTGCTGGACTGCCATCACGTCTTCGACAACGGCGGCATCGCCGCCCACTGTGTCTGGCTGGAAGAAAGCGACCGGAAGCTGCTGGCAAAGCGGAGGGTCTCCGCCGTCCACTGTCCCGTCTCCAACGCCAAGCTGGCCTCCGGCGCTGCCGATGTCATGGCCATGGTCAAGGCCGGTATGAACGTCTGCCTCGGCACCGACGGCACCGCCTCCAACAACAACCTCGACCTCTTCGAGGAGGTCAAGGCCGCCGCCCTGCTGGCCAAGGTCAAGACCGGCGACCCCGCCGCCCTCAACGCCCAGGCGGCGCTGATGATGGCAACGGTCTGCGGCGCCCGCGCCCAGCGCCGGGAGCGGGAGTGCGGCATGGTCAAGGTGGGTATGGACGCCGACCTGATCCTGCTGGACTTCACCCAGCCCCACCTGATTCCCTGTCACAATGTCATCTCCAACATCGTCTACGCCGCCTCCGGCCACGACGTCTGCATGACCATGGTGCGCGGCAGAATCCTCTACGCCGCCGGAAAGTACCAGACCATCGACCTCAAGGAAGTGATGAAGGAGCTGGGCAGCTATGTGATGCCCAAGGTCTTTGCGGAAAAGGACTGATTCTATGAAACCCATGAAAAAGCAGAGCTTCCTGCAGGGCGCGGGGATTCTGGCGCTGGCGACCATCGCGGTCAAAATCATCGGCGCATTCTACAAAATTCCACTGAACAATATCATCGGCAAGGAGGGCTACGCCTATTTCCTCCAGTCCTATGATATCTATACCCTGCTGCTGACGCTCTCCACTGCCGGTCTGCCCGTGGCCATGTCCCGGATGATCGCCGCTGCCCAGGCCAGGGGCAATCTGGCCCAGGTGCGGCGCATCACCCAGGCCGCCAACCGTGTCTTCCTGATTCTGGGCCTCGGCGGAACCCTCTTCATGACACTCCTCTGTAAGCCTCTGGCCGGCATGATGGGCATTCCCGACGGCTCTCTGGCCATCCTGGCCCTCGGCCCCGCCGTCCTCTTTGTCTGTCTGAACTCCTCCTTCCGCGGCTTCTTCCAGGGCCAGTCCATTATGACCCCCACGGGCCTCAGCCAGGTCATCGAAGCCGCCTGCAAGCTGGTGCTCGGCCTCGCCCTGGCCTTTGTCATCCAGAAGGCCAGCGGCAATATCATCCAGTCCGTCTCCGGCGCCATCCTCGGCGTCACCATCGGCTCTGTTTTGGCCTTTGTCTACCTCGCCGTCGAATACCGGCGCTATGCCCCGGCTCTGAACGACCGCGGCGCGACCCGCCCCTCCAAGACCCTGAACGCCACCATCCGCGAGCTGCTGGAGATCGCCATTCCCATCACCATCGGCTCCGCCGGCCTGCAGGTCATCAGCCTGATCGACAACGCCCTCATCATGCGCCGTCTCTCCTCCGCCGGCTTCACCTACGAGGCCGCCAAGGGCCTCCGGGGTCTCTACGGCACGGCCCAGACCCTTTTCAACCTGCCCGGCTCCCTGGTGCTGCCCTTCACCATCAGCGTGATCCCTGCCATCACCACCTGTCTGGCCAGACGGGACCGCCGCGGCGCTCTCCGGGTGGAGACCTCCGCTGTTCGCATCATGACGCTGCTGATCCTGCCCTGCGGCGTGGGCCTCGGCGTTCTGGGCCAACCCATCGTCCGGCTCCTCTATTCCTCCTATTCCGACGGCGACATCCAAACCGCCGGCACCCTGCTCTCAATCCTCTCCGTCGCTGTCATTCTCAACGGCCTCGTGCTGCTGCTCAACGCCGTCATGCAGGCCCACGGCTTCGTTTCCCTGCCGGTAATGAACATGATCATCGGCGGCGTGGTCAAGGTCGTCATCAACTTCATCCTCGTCGGGATGCCCAGGATTAACATCTACGGCGCGCCCATCGGCACCGTCACCTGCTTCCTTGTCATCACGATTCTGGATATCTTCTGCATCAACCGGGTCGTTAAGCACCCGCCGAAGGTCGTCCGCCTGATGGTGAAGCCCCTGATCGCCTGCTTCTTCATGGGCTGCGCCGCCTACCTCGGCAACAGCGTCCTCGCCTCGGTGATATCTCCCAAACTGGCCTGCCTCGGCGGGATCGTCTCCGCCGTCATCGTCTATGCCGTCATGGTGCTGGCCCTGCGCATCATCACCTACGAAGACTGCCTGCTGCTGCCCAAGGGCGAGAAGATCGCCAGACTGCTGCACATCCGATAACTACCGCGAAAGAAGAACAAATATGGTTGAATTCATCCAAAAAGAACGCTATACCTACGAGGACCTTGTAACAATCATGGCTCTGCTCCGCTCCCCCGGCGGCTGTCCCTGGGACGCGGAGCAGACCCACGGCTCCATCCTGCGGAACTTTCAGGAGGAGACCTACGAATTCTGCGAGGCCGCCCAGGCCGATGACGCGGCCCATATGTGCGAGGAGCTGGGGGACGTGCTGATGCAGGTCGTGTTCCACGCCCGCATCGAGGAGGAGGCCGGCCGCTTCACCATGGAGGACGTCTGCGACGAGATCTGCAAGAAGATGGTCTTCCGCCACCCCCACGTCTTTGGCGCCGCCCACTGTGAAAACTCCGAGGAGGTCCTGAGCACCTGGGATCAGGTCAAGCGGGTGGAGAAGGATCAGAAGACCGTGACGGACACCCTGAACTCCGTCGCCCGCAACCTGCCGGCCCTCTGGCGGGCTGAGAAGATCGAGCGGAAGGCCGCCAAGGCCGGCTTCCACTGGACCTCCATCTCCGGTGCCCTCGACAAGCTGGAGGAGGAAGTCCGGGAGCTGCGCGCCGCCGTCGAAGCCGGCGCGGGGCAGGCGGAGGAGCTGGGCGACCTGCTGCTGGCCGTCTGCGACGTCTCCGCCATGCTGTCCCTGGATCCGGAGGCCGCCCTCCACGCCGCCTGTGAAAAATTCATCCGCCGCTTCGCCCTGGTGGAGCGCTCTGCCGGCGAACAGGCCCTGACTTCCCTGACCGAAGCCCAGCTCATCGAGCTGTGGAATCTTGCCAAAGCTGCATCTGAAAAGGAGAACCAATGATGAACAAAACAGAACTGATCGCCGCCGTCGCCGAACGGACGGGCATGACCAAAAAGGATACGGAGCAGGTCGTCACCTGCGTCTTCGACGCCATCGCCGCCGCCCTGGCGGAGGGGGAAAAGGTACAGCTCGCCGGCTTCGGCGTATTGGAAGCCAAGGAGCGGGAAGCCCGCACGGGACGCAACCCCAAGACCGGTGAGGCCATCGAGATCCCCGCCAGCCGGACGCCCGTGTTCAAGGCCGGAAAGGGTCTGAAGGACAAGGTGGCCAAGTAATGCGTCTGGACAAATACCTGAAGGTCTCCCGCCTCATCAAGCGGCGGACCGTGGCCAACGAGGCCTGCGACA
>CAMGPO010000099.1 GCA_946060825.1 uncultured Clostridia bacterium
AAATGTGGGAAGCAATACAAGAGGTGCTCACTTCCGATAATCTTTGGAAATCTGGGATGCCATAGCCGCTGCGCCAGGTGCCGCCGCTCCGGAGGGCCAGGGAGACGAGCATCGGCCCCGCCGAGGCCCCGATGCCCCAGAAGCAGTGGAGCCAGCTCATGTGCCGGGCCTCAAAGTGGAGCGCCACATAATTGTTCAGGGCCGCGTCCACACAGCCCGCGCCGAGTCCCAGGGGCACGGCACAGAGGAACAGGCAGGCGGCGTTCGGCGAGAGGGAGAAGCCCAGCAGGGCCGCCGCCGTCATGGCCACGCTGACGGCCGTGACTTTGCCGGTGCCGAACCGGGACACGACAGCGTCGCAGCAGGCGCTGGAAATGACGGTGCCGACGGTGACCGTCATGGAGAGGTAGCCCGCCAGCTCCAGCGGAGCGTTCAGACTCTCGCGTATGACGGGCCAGACGCTGCCAAGAATGGTGTCCGGCAGGCCCAGGCTGATGAAGGAGACGTAGATGATGACAAGTAACGCTGTCATGGGAAGCATACCTCTTGCATTCTTTTGAAATTGGCGCTATCATTATAATGTCATTATTACAGGAAATTCTATCATTTTTCCGTCTGATTTTATCAGTATTTAGACATCGTTTTGAATGGAGGCACCAATGCAGTACAGTGGAAAGATTCTGGTGGATCCCCAGAGCAAGCGGGAAACTCTGGAGCACATCGCGGCGGATTTCCCCTACACCGCCGATCTCTGCGACCTGCACAACTATCCCGACAATACCTTCCCCTGGCACTGGCACCGGGAGATCGAGATTTTCTATCTACGGGAGGGGCGGCTCGAGTACCATGTCCCCGGCGGTATCACGGTCTTTGAGGCCGGCGAGGGCGGCTTTCTCAACAGCAACGTCCTCCACCAGACCTGCTGCCGGGCAGAGGACGCCTGCCTCCAGGAGGAGCAGCAGTTTGCCCCGGAGCTGATCGGCGGCTTTGCCGGCAGCCGCATCATGCAGAAGTATGTTCTGCCGGTGGTGGAGGCCCCTGGTCTGGAGCTGGTGCGGCTGACACCGGAGGACCCGGCCCACCGGCCGCTGCTGGAAGCCCTCTGCCGGGCCTACACGCTGTACGATGAGCAGCCGGAGGGTTTTGAGCTGGAGCTGCAGCAGGCTTTGCTGGTCTTCTGGCAGGGACTTTACCATCTGACCGCCGGGCGCAGGCAGACAGAGAGCGCCCCGATGAACGACCACCGCATCAAGCAGATGCTGTCGTTCATCGCGGCGCACTATGGAGAAAAACTGGAGCTGGAACAGATTGCGGCGGCGGCCTATCTCAGTCCCCGGGCCTGCGGACGGTGTTTCCAGACCCAGCTTGGAACAACACCCTTCGCCTATCTGACGGACTACCGGATCCAGCGGGCCTGCGAACAGCTTTCCGCCACGGACGAACTGGTCAGCGAAATCGCCCTGCGCTGCGGCTTCGGCAGCAGCAGCTACTTCGGCCACATCTTCCGGGAAAAGACCGGCCTCTCGCCCAACGAATACCGCAAGGCCCACCGCCGCCCATAAGCCGCGCTTAAAATGACAGGAAACCCATCTTGTCATTCTGAGGAGCGCAGCGACGAAGAATCTTCTGTGACCGGTTCCGAAAAGATTCTTCGCTCCGCTCAGAAGGACAGGGAAGCTGGCAGATTTACTTAAAGCTGCAGTTGAGGCCGCGGTCGAGATAGACCTTCCGGTAGTTTTCCAGCACCTCCGGGTGGAGCTGCTTGACGCCCTGCATGGCATATTCCACGCCGAGCTGCTCGTATTTCTTTTCTCCGAACTGGTGGAAGGGCAGCAGGTGAACCTCCTGCACCCCCAGGGCAGCCAGCCGGTCGGCCATAGCCGCCGCCGCGCCGAGGCTGCTGTTGAACTTCGGGATCACCGGGATCCGGGCGATGACCTGCTTCCCCGACGATACCGCCGTGGCCAGGTTCTCAAGGATCACGTCGTTGGGCACACCGGTGTTGGCCTGATGAATCTCCCGGTCGACGTGCTTGAAGTCGTAGAGCAGCAGATCCACATGGGACAGGAATTCCCGGAATCGCTCCGGGACTGCAAAGCCTGTTGTCTCCACGGCCACATGGATGCCCGCCTCGTGGGCCGCGTCGGCCAAATCGGCGGCAAACTCCGCCTGCTGCAGAACCTCGCCGCCGGACATCGTCATGCCGCCGCCGGACTGGTCGTAGAAGGGCTTGTCCTTGACGACCTCGGCCATGACCTCAGCCACCGTGTAGTCCCGGCCGCAATAGGTCTCGTCCTCCATGGCGTCGGCAATGGAGGCATAGCGGTTCTGGGACTCCGGATTGGAGCACCAGCGGCACTGCAGTGGGCACCCCTTGAAGAACACCGTCGTCCGGATGCCCGGGCCGTCGTTGATGCTGAATTTCTGAATGTTGAAAAGCCGTCCTGTCCGTTCCATGGCAAAAAACTCCCCTTTGAATGTCGTATACCTATTATAACGACAGGTCCCGGTTTCTGTAAATATACCGCTTGCACAATTTTTCTTTGTAATTTTGTAATATTTCATTCGTAAATATAAATTGACTCTTACGTAAGTATTTGTTATAATCCATATCAGTAAAAAAGAAACAGGGCAAGGCCCTTTCCCGAATAATCCGCAGGAGGTACGACGAACATGACCAATTCCAAGCACTTCGGCGCCCTGACGCCGAGAATGAACCAGTTCCGCGAAGAGCTGCTGGAGACCAAGTCCCATGTCTGCGCGGAGCGCGCCATCCTGACCACCGAGAGCTACAAGCTCCATGCCGACCAGCCCATCACCATGAAGCGGGCCTATATGCTGGAGAACATCCTCCGCAACATGACCATCTTCATCGAGCCCTACACCCTGATCGCCGGCAACCAGGCGTCCTCCAACCGGGCGGCGCCGATTTTCCCCGAGTATGCCATGGACTGGGTTATCCGGGAGCTGGACGAGTTTGAGAAGCGCGACGGCGACGTGTTCTACATCGACGAGGAGACCAAGCAGCAGCTCCGCGACATCTACCCCTTCTGGGAGCACAACACCCTGCTCGACAAGGGCCTGGCCGCCATCCCGCCGGAAAGCCGCGTGTTCTACGATCTGGGCATCATCAAGGCCGAGGGCAACATCACCTCCGGCGACGCCCACCTGGCCGTCGAATATGAAAAGGTGCTGAAAGAGGGCCTGCGTTCCTATGAAGCCCGCACCCAGGCCTGCATGGACGCCCTGGATCTGACCGACTACAAGAACCTCAAGAATTACTACTTCTACCGCGGCATCCTGATCGTCATCCAAGCCGTGAAGGACTTCGCCGGCCGTTATGCCGACCTGGCCGAGGCCCAGGCGAAGGACGCCGCCCCCGAGCGCGCCTCCGAGCTGAAGGAGATGGCCCGCATTCTCCGCAAGGTGCCCTACAACCCCGCCGACACCTTCCATGAGGCCGTCCAGTCCCTGTGGCTGGTGCATCTGGTTCTCCAGATCGAATCCAACGGCCACTCCCTGTCCTACGGCCGCATGGACCAGTACCTCTATCCCTACTACAAGGCAGACCTCGAGGACGGCCTCATCACCGAGGACAGCGCCTGCGAGCTGATGACCAACCTCTGGCTCAAGACCTTCACGATCAACAAGATCCGCTCCTGGAGCCACACCCAGTTCTCCGCCGGCTCCCCCTTGTACCAGAACGTCACCGTCGGCGGCCAGACCACCGATCACAAGGATGCCGTCAACCCGATGTCCTACCTGATTCTCCGCAGCGTGGCCCAGACCCGGCTGCCCCAGCCGAACCTGACGGTCCGCTACCACGCCGGCCTCTCCGACGACTTCATGAACGAGGCCATCGAGGTCGTGAAGCTGGGCTTCGGTATGCCCGCCTTCAACAACGACGAGATCATCATCCCCTCCTTCATCGCCCGGGGCGTCAAGGAAGAGGACGCCTACAACTACAGCGCCATCGGCTGCGTCGAGACGGCCGTCCCCGGTAAGTGGGGCTACCGCTGCACCGGCATGAGCTTCCTGAACTTCCCGAAGTCCCTGCTGATCGCCATGAACGACGGCGTCGATCCCAAGAGTGGCACCAAGCTGATCGAGGGTGTGGGCCACTTCAAGGACATGAAGTCCTATGAGGATCTGGAGCACGCCTGGGACGTCATCATCCGCGACTTCACCCGCCACAGTGCCATCATCGAGAACGCCTGCGACATGGTGCTCGAGGAGGAGGTGCCCGACGTTCTCTGCTCGGCCCTCTGCGAGGACTGCATCGGCCGCGGCCTGACCCTGAAGGAGGGCGGCGCGATCTACGACTTCATCAGCGGCCTGCAGGTGGGTATCGCCAACCTGGCCGACTCCCTGGCCGCCGTCAAGAAGCTGGTCTTTGAGGAGCACAAGCTGACCACCGAAGAGCTGTGGCACGCTCTGGAGACCGACTTTGCCGGCGAAGATGGCGAGCACATCCGTCAGATGCTCATCAACGAAGCCCCCAAGTACGGCAACGACGACGACTATGTCGACCAGCTCGTCGTGGACGCTTACGACGTCTACATCGACGAGGTCAAAAAGTACCCGAACACCCGCTTCGGACGCGGACCCATCGGCGGCATCCGCTACGCCGGCACCTCCTCCATCTCCGCCAACGTGGGCCAGGGCCGCGGCACGCTGGCCACGCCTGACGGCCGCCATGCCGGCGAGCCGCTGGCCGAGGGCTGCTCGCCCAGCCACGCCATGGACCGCCACGGCCCTACCGCCGTGTTCAAGAGCGTGTCCAAGCTGCCCACCCAGGAGATCACCGGCGGCGTCCTGCTGAACCAGAAGGTCACCCCGACCCTGATGAGCAAGGACGAGAACAAGGTTAAGCTGATCGCTCTGCTGCGCACCTTCTTCAACGCCCTCCACGGCTACCATGTCCAGTACAACGTCGTCTCCCGGGAGACCATGCTGGACGCCCAGGTGCATCCCGAGGATCACCGCGACCTGATTGTCCGCGTGGCCGGCTACAGCGCCTTCTTCAACGTGCTGTCCCGCCAGACCCAGGACGACATCATCGCCAGAACCGAACAGACCCTGTAAGAACAGAGACAAGGCCCTGCGCCATAACGGCGCAGGGCCTCCTTTTGTAGGGGCGGACACTGTGCGTCTGCCCAAAGGCCCCCTTGTGAAAGGGGGCTGTCACCCAAAGGGTGACTGGAGGATTCTGACCTCCCGATACGCACCCACTTCCATGTCATTCTGAGGCCGCAGGCCGAAGAATCTTTTCGGAGCTGA
>CAMGPO010000100.1 GCA_946060825.1 uncultured Clostridia bacterium
TGATGCAGCCGCCGCGCCACATGAGCGCGATGCCGCCGTAGTTGAGGTTCCAGCCATAGCTCTTCGCCGCAGTACGCATGAGCGTGTAGCCCTGCGCGTAGGAGATGATCTTGGACGCGTACAGCGCCTGCCGGATGGCCTCGACCATTGCTGCCTTGTCTCCGGTGAATTCCGGGATCGTGCGGACATATTGCTTTGCCGCCGCGACGCGCTCATCCTTCATGGCAGACAGGCAGCGCGCAAACACGGCCTCGCCGATGAGCGTCAGCGGCACACCTTCGTCCAGAGCGGAGATAGCAGTCCACTTGCCGGTGCCCTTCTGGCCGGCGGTGTCGAGGATTTTCTCCACGATCGGCTCGCCGTCTTCGTCCTTGTAGGCCAGGATGTCCCGGGTGATCTCGATGAGGTAGGAGTCCAGCTCCGTCTCGTTCCACTTTTTAAAGACCTCGTGCATCTCGTCGTCGCTCATTTTGAGCAGGTCCCGCATGAGCTGGTAGGCCTCGCAGATGAGCTGCATATCGCCGTACTCGATGCCGTTGTGGACCATCTTGACGAAGTGGCCCGCGCCGTTCTCGCCGACCCAGTCGCAGCAGGGGCTGCCGTCCTCGACCTTGGCGCAGATCGCCTGGAAGATCGGCTTTACATAGGGCCAGGCTGCGGGCGAACCACCGGGCATCATGCTCGGGCCCTTTAGGGCGCCTTCTTCACCGCCGGAGACGCCGGTGCCGACGTAGAGCTTGCCCTGGGATTCCACGTATGCCGTGCGGCGGATGGTGTCCGGGAAGTGGGAGTTGCCGCCGTCGATCAGGATGTCGCCGTCCTCCAGCAAGGGCAGCAATTTCTCGATCATGTCGTCCACGGCCTGTCCGGCCTTGACCATCATAAAGACCTTGCGGGGCTTTTCCAGGTTGGCGACCAGTTCCTCGAGGCTGTGGCAGCCGATGATGTTTTTCCCGGCGGCCCGGCCCTGGACGAAGTTGTCGACCTTGGAGGTCGTCCGGTTAAAGACGGCCACGGTGAAGCCCTTGGACTCCATGTTCATGACCAGATTTTCGCCCATGACGGCGAGGCCGATCAGGCCGATGTCTGCTTTTTTCATAGGATGCACCTCTTTATTATCTCTGTACCCGGGCGTTGCCGGCGTAGATGGCCCAGACCTGGGCCTCGTCGGCAGGCTCGGCGTAGTCGTTGAGGCTGGAGGCGGCCAGCGCGCCGGTGGCCCAGCCAAACTGGACCCACTTCTGCGGCTCCCAGCCCTTCCAGACCCCGTAGAGCAGGCCGCCGGTGAAGCCGTCGCCGCCGCCGATGCGGTCGAGGATGTCGATCTCCCGCGGCTCCTCCACGAACCACTGGCCTTCGGCCAGCATGATCGCGCCCCAGAGGTTCCGATTGGCGGAGACGACCTCCCGCAGCGTTGTGGCAAAGACGCTGGCGTTGGAATATTTCGCCTGTACCTCGCGGATCATGCCCTTGAAGTTTTCGATCTTGGTCTTGAGATCCTTTCCGCCGGCCTCCGGACCCTTAAAGCCCAGGCAGAGCTGGAAGTCCTCCTCGTTGCCGACCAGAATGTCGGCGCAGGAGGCGATCTCATGGAAGGCCTCGCGCAGCTCCTCCTCGCGGCCTTTCCAGAAGGTGGCGCGGTAGTTGAGGTCGAAGGAGACGAGGGTGCCGTACTGCTTGGCGGCTCTGGCCAGCGCGAGGCAGCACTTGGTGGTGTCCTCGCTCATGGCAGCGATGAGGCCGGAGAGGTGGAGGATGCCGACGCCCTCCTGGCCGAAGATGCGCTCCACGTCGAAGTCGTCGATGGACAGGGTGCGGCCGACCTCGCCGGCGCGGTCGTTCCAGACCCGGGCGGCCCGGAGGCCGAAGCCGGAGTCGGCGATGTTGAACTGGTGGCGGTAGCCCCAGGGGCCGCCCTGGGGAATGTCCAGACCTTCATAGCGGATGTTCCGGGCGCGGAGCTGGGACTTGATGAAGGCGGCGATGGGGCTGCCCTCGACAAACTTGGTCAGAGCCAGGCATTCATAGCCCAGGGAGGAGGCGACGTTCAGCACGTTCGTCTCGGCGCTGGTAGACTGCAGGTAGAACAGATTGCTGTTGTGGACGGCCATCCGGTTCTCCGGCGTGATCCGCACGCCCATGCTCGTGGGGCAGGCGATGGCGTATTTGCAGGTTTCTCTCAGCTTCATCGTTCATTCTCCTTGAAAGCCGCTGTAGAGCAGGGCGAGGTGGCGGCCGATGTGGCGCTCCAGATTCCGGGCGTACTCCTCGGCGTAGGTTCTCCAGGCCCGGTACAGGCGGGTATAGAACCGGTCGGTTCCGTCGGGATTCTTCTCATTCAGGATCAGGCCGTAGGTGATATGAATCAGCTGGCGGGCATCGTTGTTCTGGAACAGGCCGGGCAGCTCCGCGTCGGTCAGGGTGTCGAGGGCGGGGATGTTGTTCAGGTTGGTGGTGACGTGGTAGTACTTCCGGGCCTCGGCGAAGGCATAGTCCAGAGCGTACTGATGAATCTCGCGGTAGAGGGCCGGCTCATGCTCGGCGATGACCAGCATGGCCTCCAGCCAGTTGGTGCCGGCGGTCTTGAGGTGGAAGTTGCCCCGGCTGTGCTTGCCGACGATGGCAAAGACGGAGAACTTGTCGGAGCCGGAGTGGACGCTGATCTTGTAGCCGAAGTGGCGGGCGATGGCGGCGTGCTCGGCGAACTCCCGGTCGAACTGCGCGAGGTTGCCGATGTAGTCGATGCCCTTCTGGAACTCGCCGCAGAACCGCGGGGCCACGGTGGCCGGACGGACGCCGCGGCGGATCAGCTCGCTGGCCACATAGAAGTGCTGGGCCGGTTCGGTCGGAGTGGCGGTCTCGTCGATGGAGATCTCGAAGTCCAGAGCATCCTCGCGGCCGGTGAAGAACTGGTTGTAAATGGAGACGGCGAAGTCGATGGCTTCATTATAAATAAGTGTCATCCGCCGGAAGGCCATGGGGTCGATGGTGACGGTGCGGTCCTCCACGGCGAAGGACTTGCCCATGTAGCGGGCCTCCAGCTCCGGGTCAGGCTGGTACTCGGCCAGCACCTGCTCGTCGGTCATGGCCTCGACGTCGTTGCGGATGTGCTCGCTGCAGTCGAGGGTGATCATCGTGTAGCCGCAGGAGATGGCGTATTCGACTTCCTTTGGGGTCTTCAGATGGTCGCCGTCGGCGCCGAAGCCCCGGGTGAAGTTCTCGCGGAACACGGCGTAGCTGGCGCAGTCCAGGACGTTTTCGAAGGTCCGGTTCGTGAGGTTCAGCTCGCGGATGGACTGCTGGGCGAAGATCGGGTAGGCGTCGTATTTCTCAAAGACGCGGATGTGGCCGGGGGTGGCGATGCCGAGGCGGTCGCCGACGCCGACGGTGCGGGGCTTCTTCAGCACGGAGACCGGGGCCGTGAAGGGAAACACCCGGCGCAGGGTCTGGGCGTTCTCATGGCTCAGCTCGCAGACGACCCAGCCGTCGGTCAGGGATTCGCCGGTGAAGCCGAAGCCGTCTTGTGCGACGAGCACGTCTGCCTCGCCGCCGTCGGCCAGAAACGCCGTGCATCCGCCTGACGTATGCACAGAGCGCGGGTAGACGCCGGCCGCCGCGCAGGCGTCCGGGGCACAGCCGCTTTCCAGGAATGCGATGAGTTTCTGATTCATGTTTGTTCGCTCCGTTTCTGTCATAGTGTTCGCTGGAACCGGAAAAGGTTCGAAGTGCGGAAAAGTTGTCCAAAGTCATGGAAAAGAACGGTGGAAAACCAGCGGAATCCTCACTCCATGACCGCCGGGGTATTCGCTATCATAGTAGCACAGGGGCTATGTTTTGTCAAAGACGCAGAGGGGAGATTCCGGGGAAATTTCCCGGAAATGGATGTAGAAAAAGTTGTGCGAAATTTGTACATAATTTGTCCGGGAGCCGGCGAATCGCGCTTGACGGAGAAAGGCCTTTCTTCTATAATCAAAGCAGATACGAAGGACGGGAGGAGAGACCAATGATCCGTTATGGCTGTCAGACCTATCCATGGAAGATGAATGAGAAACGCTTCGCCGGGGACCTGCCCCATATTGCCCGCGTCACGGCGGAGGCCGGCTTCGAGGGTCTGGAGGCGGAGATCGTGATGCTGGGCGGCTTTTTTGACAGTCCCGCCCGGACAAAAGAGATTCTGGACGAAAACGGTCTGGCCCTGGCGGCCCTGGTGCTGCATCAGGACTGGGCACATCCGCAGGAGACAGAAGAGGAACGGGCCCTTTCCGATCGGGCTATCGCCTTCCTCGGCTGCTTTCCCAGAGCGAAGCTGATGGTCTCCCATCATGCCCTGCCCGGAGACCGGGCGGACGACCCGGGGGTTCTGACAATTCGAAGAAATTATCTGATGAATTGTATGGCATCGGTGGCTAACCGCGCCGCAGAGCGGGGCATTGTGACGGCCTTCCATCCCAATTCCTCGGTCAACTCCCTGTTCCGCACCCGGGCGGACTACGACGTGCTGTTCCCAATGCTGGAACGCACCGCCGTGGGTTTTATTCCGGACATCGGCCACATCGCCAACGGCGGCATGGAGCCGCTGGAAATTCTGAAGGAAAGCCGCAGCCTGATCCGCCACGTCCACTTCAAGGACCGCCTCGGACCGAACACCTGGGCCGTCATGGGCGAGGGGACGATCGACTATCCGGCCATCGTCCGCTACCTCGAGGAGACGGGCTACGGCGGCTGGATCATGGTGGAGGACGAGTCGCCGGAGGCGGCGGCGGACTCCGACGGCGTGGTGTTGCGGGACGGCGCCTATATGAAGCAGTTCCGGCGGGAGGGAGCGAAATGAAGCGATACACGGTGGCCATTCTGGGCCTGGGCGTGCGGGGGAAAATCCACCTGCACGGCATTCTCGAAAACCCGGAGTCCTTCGAGGTTGTGGGCCTTTGCGACCTCGATGAGGCCAAGATGCAGGCGGTGGCAGAGGAGAACAACCTCGAATCCGTGCCCCGGTTCACCGACGCGGAGCGGATGCTGGCCGAAACCCGGCCCGACGTCTTTGTGTTCGTGACCTATCCGAACCTGCGGCTCGGTATGATCGAGCTGGGCGTGAAGTACGGCGTCAAGGGCATCTCCCTCGAAAAGCCCATCGCCGAATCCCTGGGCGAGGCGAAGCGGATGGTGGAACTCTGTAAAGCCCACGGAATCAAGGCTGTGGTCTGCCACCAGCAGAAGTACGTCTCCCAGATGCAGGCCCTGAAAAAGCGGATCGACGACGGCGAGATCGGCGAGAT
>CAMGPO010000101.1 GCA_946060825.1 uncultured Clostridia bacterium
GCTCCTACAGCCTCAAGCTCGTCCGCCATGAGGAAGGCCCGCAGATCAATCAGCAGAAGCTCATCGACGACGCCAAGAAGAACGAAGAGGAATAATCCAAACCGTCACGGGGCGCAGCATCCGCTGCGCCCCATTTTTTGAGTATGAAAATCGAACGAATCAACCAAACGACGCTGCCCCTGGCCGCGGCGATCCATGCGGCCGCCTGGCAGGCATCTCACCGGACGATCTGCAGCCCGGAATTCGTGGCGCAGCATACGGCGAAGCGGCAGCAGGTCATGCTGCATGGCGAGATGGAGAAGGGAAAGCGCCTGTACCTGCTGACGGACGAACGGCCGGTCGGGCTGATATCGGTCTGCGGCAGCCTCATCGAGCACCTCTACGTCCTGCCCGAGGAGCAGGGGAAGGGCTATGGGACGGCTCTGCTGCGCTTTGCTCTGGCGCAATGTGAGGATGCGCCGGTGCTTTGGTGTCTGAACACCAACCGGCTGGCCCTGGATTGGTATCAGCGGGTCGGTTTTGTGCCGACGGGCCGCAGAAACAATTTCACCGGCACACTCTGGGAGCTGGAACTGCGGCGGGGATAAGAAAATTACGAAAAGTCTTGCGCCCGCTGTGGGAATGTGATATAATGCACGCGAAAAGGGCGCGGAAATCCCCGCACCCGGTACACAAGTGGATAAGGAATAACCGGTGCCTCTGCCTGCGGCCTCTGCAGGGCCAGGGGGTAAAAGGGAAACAGGTGTGAATCCTGTACGATCTCGTCACTGTGATTGGGGAATGCGAAGCAATGTGCGTCTGTGCAGCCACTGACCGTTGGTTGGGAAGGCTGCTTCGCGTGATGATCCATCAGCCAGGAAACCTGCCGGCTATTTGGTACAGGAAGTCTCTTCCCAGACCACGAGTTCTTGGTCGTATCGGAGAGGCACAGCCGCGCCGCGGCAAGCCTCTCAGCCTGGTTGGCCTTTGCTCGGTGGGGTAAAGGTCATTTCTTTTGCCCGCCGGGTCTGGGTTCGCTTTCTGTATCGTTTCCGTCTGTCCGCGAAGAAGGAACATATGGAAGGAGAACACAAACATGAAGAAACTGATCGCCCTGCTGCTGGCCGCCCTGATGGTGGCCGCCCTGCTTGCCGGCTGCGCCGCCAAGCCTGCCGAAACGCCCGCCGCGGAAGAACCCGCTGCGGAAGAGCCTGCCGCGGAAGAACCGGCAGCGGAAGAACCCGCCGCGGAGGAGGAGCCTGCGGAGGAGGAGCCTGCCGAAGCGCCCGAAGAGGAGCCTGCGGAGGAACCGGAGGACGAGGAAAACTACGAAACGGGGGATGCCTCCTTGGACAATCCGCGCAATCAGGATGAGATCGGCGAGTCCGAACTGATGGTCGTCAGCTTTGGCACCAGCTTCAATGACAACCGCCGTCTGACCATCGGCGCGATTGAGGCCGCCGTGGAAGCGGCCTTCCCGGACTGGAGCGTCCGCCGCGGCTTCACCAGCCAGATCATCATCGACCACGTCAAGTCCCGTGACGGCGAGATCATCGACAATGTGACCGAGGCTCTGGACCGTGCCGTCGCCAACGGCGTCAAGACCCTCGTCATCCAGCCCACCCATCTGATGGACGGCTTCGAGTACAACGACGTGGTCGACGAGGTCGCGAACTATGCCGACTCCTTTGAGGCCATCGCCATCGGCGAACCCCTGCTGACCAGCGACGAGGATTTCCAGGCCGTTGCCGATGCCATCGTGGCTGCTACGGCGGAATATGACGACGGCGAGACCGCCATCTGCTTCATGGGCCACGGCACTGAGGCGGATTCCAACGAGGTCTATGCCAAAATGCAGAAGATCCTGACCGACGGCGGCTATGCGAACTATTTCATCGGCACCGTCGAGGCCGAACCCTCTGTGGACGACGTTCTGGCCGCCGTGCAGGCGGGCAGCTACAAGCGTGTGGTTCTGCGGCCCCTGATGATCGTGGCTGGCGACCATGCCAACAACGACATGGCCGGCGATGAAGAGGATTCCTGGAAATCCATCTTTGAGGCGGCAGGCTACGAGGTCGAATGCGTTGTCCGCGGCCTCGGCGAGCTGGAGGCGATCCAGAACCTGTTCGTGCAGCACGCCCAGGCGGCGGTGGATTCCCTCGCAAAGTAACCGCGCAGCAACACCGGCGGCCCGGACAAAACCGGGCCGCCTGTTTTAGGAGGAACATGATATGATGAAACGAATGCTTGCTCTGACGCTGGCCCTGCTGCTGGCGCTTTCCTGTCTGACTGCCTGCGGCAGCAAACCCGAGGAACCGGCGGAAACGCCCGCCGTGGAGGAACCTGCCGCAGAGGAACCGGCTGCGGAAGAACCTGCGGCGGAAGAGCCCGCCGAAGCTCCGGCGGAGGAGATCCAGGACACCTCGAAGGTGGCGGACGCCTCGGATATGGCGACGCCCGTTGAGGTGCTGGAGGAGGGCATGGAGCCGGTCCCGGCCTCCGCTCTGAAGGACGGTATCTATGAGATCACGGTGGATTCCAGCTCTTCGATGTTCAACATTGTCGCCTGCACCCTGAAGGTGGAGAACGGCGCGATGACGGCGACCATGTCCATGGGCGGCACCGGCTACCTCTACGTCTGCATGGGCACGGCCGAGGAGGCCGCCGCAGCCGACGAGAGCAGCTACATCCCCTTCGTCGAGAGCGAGGACGGCCTGCACACCTTCACGGTTCCGGTCGAGGCTCTGGACGCAGGCATCGCCTGCGCTGCTTTCAGCAAGAACAAGGAGATGTGGTATGACCGCACCCTGGTGTTCCGGGCCGACTCCCTGCCGCTGGACGCCTTTGCCGACGGCGTCATCGCCACGGTGGAGAGCCTGGGACTGGCCGACGGCGTCTACACCGTCGAGGTGACCCTGGAGGGTGGATCCGGTAAGGCGAGCGTGGAATCTCCGGCCCGGCTGACGGTGCAGGACGGGGCGGCAACGGCGGTCATCATCTGGAGCAGCTCCAACTACGACTACATGAAGGTGGACGGCGTCCGCTGCGATCCCATCAACACTGAGGGGAACTCCACCTTTGAGATCCCCGTCCTCGGCTTTGACTACAAGATGCCCGTCCTGGCCGACACGACGGCCATGAGCACGCCCCACGAGATCGAGTACACCCTGTACTTCGACTCCGCCTCCCTGCAGGTTTCGCCGTGAAGCGGCGGCTGGTTGCCTGGTTCCTGCTGCTGGCCTGCCTGTTCTCCGGCTGCGGCCGGAGCGCGGCGGAGCCGGAGCCGGACCCTGCGCCGTCGGAGGCGGCGGAACCCATGGCCGCTGCGCGGGAAAAGACCGGCAGCATGGATCTGCGCTACGCCGACCAGTTCCGGGTGGATTATTTCAGCGACGGCACGGCGGAAATCACCATCGGCGAAAGCGACTGCTATGTCCTCGTGCCGGAGGGGGCAGAGCCGCCGGAGACGGAGGCCACGGTGCTGCGGCAGCCTCTGGACAGCGTCTATCTGGCGGCGTCCTCAGCCATGGATTTCTACCGCCAGCTCGGCGCCCTGGATACCATCCGTCTGACCAGCACCAAGGCGTCGGACTGGAGCATCCCGGAGGTGCTGGAGGCGCTGGAGGACGGCTCCATGGTCTATGTGGGCAAGTACGGCACGCCGGACTATGAGATGGTGTTCTCCGAGGGGAGCGACGTGGCCATCGAGTCCACAATGATCTACCACAGTCCCGAGACGAAGGAACAGCTCGAAAAGCTGGGCATCCCGGTTCTGGTGGAGCGGTCCAGCTATGAGGCCCACCCGCTCGGACGGCTCGAGTGGATCAAGCTCTACGGCCTGCTGAGCGGGAAAACCGAGGAGGCCGAGGCCTATTTTAACGCCCAGGTGGCCAAGCTGGGAGAAATTCTGACCCAGGAGCAGACGGATAAAACCGTGGCCTTCTTCTATATCAGCTCCAGCGGCAATGCCGTGGTGCGAAAGCCGGGGGACTATGTCTCGGAGATGATCCGCATGGCCGGGGGCGTCTACGTTCCCGCCGGCATGGAGGCGGAGGACAACGCCCTCTCCACCATGAACATGGAGATGGAGGCCTTCTATGCCGCGGCCCGGGACGCCGACTATCTCATCTATAACGCGTCGATCGACGGAGAGCTGGAAACCATTGCCCAGCTTCTGGAAAAGAGCGGCCTGCTGGCCAATTTCAAGGCGGTGCAGACGGGCAATGTCTGGTGCACCGGCAAGAATATGTTCCAGCAGACGACCTGCATCACCGATATGATCGTGGATCTGAACGCCGTCATCACCGGTCAGGCGGACGGTGAGGCAGAGCTGACCTATCTGCACCGCCTGCACTGAGGGGAGGAACCGCCATGAACCGAAAACGCCGCTGCCTGCTGGGCTATCTGACGCTGGCTGCGCTGCTTGTGCTGCTGCTGGCGCTGAATCTCTGCGTGGGCAGCGCGTCGCTGTCCCCCGGGGAGGCGTTTTCGATGCTCCTTGGGGGCAGACCCACAGGCGGCGGGGCGGATATCCTCCCGGAGATCCTCTGGGAGATCCGCCTGCCCCGGCTGCTGGCCGCGGCTTTGCTGGGCGGAGCCCTGACGGTCTCCGGCTTCCTGCTGCAGACCTTCTTCTCCAACCCTATCGCCGGTCCCTACGTGCTGGGCATCTCCTCCGGCGCGAAGCTGGTGGTGGCCCTGGTGCTGATTTTCGCCCTGCAGCGGGGCATGGCTCTCGGCTCCGCCGGGATGATTGCCGCTGCCTTTCTCGGCTCCATGATCTCCATGGGCTTTGTCCTGGCGATTTCCAGCAAGGCGCGGAAGATGTCCATTCTGGTCATCTGCGGCGTCATGATCGGCAACATCTGCTCGGCCGTCACCGACTTTGTCGTGACCTTCGCCGACGACTCCAACATCGTCAACCTCCACAACTGGTCCCTCGGCAGCTTTTCCGGCATCGACTGGGAGAACGTCGGCACCATCACCCTGGTGGTTGTGGCGGCCCTGGTCTGCGCCATGCTGCTCTCCAAGCCCATGGGCGCCTACCAGCTCGGCGAGGTCTACGCCGCCAACATGGGTGTGAACGTCCGGGGCTTCCGCGCCGCCCTGATTCTGCTTTCGAGTCTGCTCTCGGCCTGTGTCACCGCCTTTGCAGGCCCCATCTCTTTTGTGGGCATCGCCGTGCCCCATCTGGTCAAGAGCCTGTTCGGCACTGCGAAACCGCTCGTCATCATACCGGCCTGCTTCCTCGGCGGGGCGGTATTCTGTCTGCTCTGCGATCTGA
>CAMGPO010000102.1 GCA_946060825.1 uncultured Clostridia bacterium
TTGCATAGACCTCCGGCCGGTGGGTTCTCAGCCAGAGGATTTTCGTGGCGGGCCAGGTGGGCAGAACGGCCTGCTGGCCGGTGATCCGCTCACACTCCGCCTGGGAGAACTGCTTCGACAACCGGGCACATTCCTCTCCCGAGCGGTCATCCATCCAGGAGATGGCGTTCATCAGCGGCTTTCCGTCCCGGTCCACGCAGACCAGGGACTCGGCCTGGCCGGTGAAGGCGATCTGCCGCACCGTCTGCACACCGCAATCCCGTACCAGCCCGCCAATCAGCGCCAGCAGCTCCCGGTAATACTGCTCCGCGTCGAACTCCACGAAGCCGTTTTCACGGAGATAGACCACCGGACTGCTGCGCCGGCCCAGTAGCTTCATGTTTTCATCGTATACGGCAGCCTTGATATTGGTGCTGCCCAGATCTACACCGAGATACATAGGGTTCCTCCATAGGAGAAAGCCCTCCTGTACAGAGGGCTTTCGGATTTGTCACATCACAAGATCGATATCCGTCAGGCGGCAGAAGTCCCGGATTGCCTCGCCGAAGTCGCCGTATGCCACGATGACGTGCTGGCAGCAGACGTTCTGGGCGAATTCTTCGACGGTGCAGGAGTCGGGGAAGATTTCCAGAGACGGAAGCTGGGGCGCCGGATCGTCCCAGCCGAACTCATTCCAGGCCGGGGGATCCTTGGCCTCGCCGGTGTAGACGTGCATCCGGTAGCGGCCGTTGATGTACGCGAGCCGGGCGCAGGTGACGTAGCCGGTCTTGACCTTGGAGACGCAGAGCAGCGAAGTGTTCAGCAGGCCGAAGGCGGCGGGCAGCACCGTGACCTTGCCCTTCGTCGCCGGCTCCGGCACGAAGTCGGGCACACCGGCCAGCAGGCTCTTTTCAAAGAACTCATAGTATTCGAGGTAGGGAACGGTCTGGCCGGAGAGGTACTTCATGATGAGCTGGGTGACGGAGCCCATGACGTCGTTCTCGGGAACCGTCAGCACGCCGTAGTAGTGCTCGAGGAGAATGAACACCATGGCGGGCGGGAAGCCCTCCAGCTTCTTCATGCCGTCCACGTCGATCAGGGTGATGGCCTCCCAGCCGCGCTCCTCGATCTTCTTGCCGATGGCCAGGGCATAGCGAACGCCCTTCACCAGAATTTCCTCGTCGCAGGGCTTCTCAAAGACCCAGTTTTCCTTGACATACCGGACGCCTTCTTCGACCTTTGCCTCGTCCAGCGTGTCGAGATTCCGGACCATTTCCAGCATTTCAAAGGGCTCGACCTCCACACCGAGCTGGCCGCGCATGGAATTGCCCTCGAACTGGGTGCCGTAGAGCAGCATATCGCGGTAGCCCATGGTGCCGACCCGGGCGCTTCGCAGGGCCTTTGCCGCGGCGCAGGCAGAGAGAAACGCACCGATCTTGTCCAGCGGGTAGGGTTTGCCGATGACGTTGTAGACATATTTGAAGCGGTAACCGAGGGCCTCGAAGGTGGGGCGGATGGCCGTGGTGCCGGCCTGCTCAGCCGTGGTGATGATCCGGCCGTTTTCCTTCCAGCCGCAGAGTCCCCAGAGAAGGATGGGAAGATGGCGGAAGTGGTCCGTGACGCGGATGACAGCGTGGGTGGGCACCCAGCCGGCCACACAGACAATCAGACACGTCATGTCGACGCCCAGGAGCTTTTCGACGGCGGCGTCAGCCGTCTCATAGGCGGGATCGTCGATGACCAGGCCGCCGTCCAGCAACGTATAGTCCAGGGGCTTCAGCGCCGCAAGTGCTTCATCGTGCTTCATGTTCAGCCGGTCGATGGGGGTGTTGACCTCTCCAAAGCAAACAAACCCAACTTATTTGTTCATGATGTTCAGCTCCTCGGTTTGTATTTTTGTGGGGCAGACAGAGTATGTACTCTATTTAATAGTCACACAGGCGGGGAAAAAAGTCAATGACAAAAGCTCGTTAATTCAGCGAAAATCAACGCAACTTTGCAGGTGGAATCCACACTCATGTCGTTGCCCGGACAACCAGCCTGGGGCGCAGGGCAATCTGCTGCCGGGAACTCTGACGGTTGTGCTCCCGCTTGGACAGTACATTGACGGCAATGGAAATCATGTCCTCATAGGGATTGGCGATGGTGGTAATGCCTCCCTCCACATAGCGGGAGACCGAGATATTGTCGAAGCCGATGACGGCCACGTCGGCAGGAATCCGCTTGCCGCTTTCGCGGAGGGCATGAATGGCACCGATGGCCATCTGGTCGTAGCTGCAAAAGACGGCGTCCGGCGGCTCCGGCAAAGCCAGCAGCTCCTTCATGCGGAGGTATCCGCCGGCCTCGGCACGTTCCACGCCGGTACAGATGAGCCGGGGATCCGGCTCCAGTCCCTGGAACTTCATGGCCTGCTTAAAAATTGTCATGCGGTTGGCGGTCATCTTTTCGCCGATGAAGCCGATCCGGCGGTAGCCGCGCTCCTGCAGATGCTGCACGCCCATGACAATCCCGCTGTATTCGTCCAGATGGATGCAGTCAAAATCCAGCAGGGGGTAATATTTGGAGGTGATCAGGATGACGGGCAGGCGGCTGCGGTGGATCATGCGCACGATGCGCTCAGACATGACCTCCTCGTCGTCCATCACGATCAGCAAGCACTTGACCCGGATACGGTGCATACAGTTGATGGCCTCGACCATCTCGCTGGCGACGAAATCCGTGATCTTGATCACCGTGGAATAGCCCTTTTCGGCCAGCATTTCCTTCGACATATGTACGATTTTTGCATAGTATTCCGACGCAACCTCCGGGACAATGATGCCCGCTGCATTCCATTCCGGTGTGACACGTCCGCCGCGGCCCCGCAGCGTATAGCCCAGAGAGCCGGCGGTCTCCCGGACTTTTTCTTTCATTTCCATGCTGATTTCGTCGCTGTCGTTGAGCGCGCGGGAGACCGTGGAAACACTTACGCCAAGTTCGCTGGCAATATCCTTCAAATTTGCCATCCCTGCGGCACCACCTTTCTGCCAGCCAGTATAACATGGGCGCAACAATTATGCAAATAAAAAACATTTTTTGCAGAAATTCAGGAGGAAAAACCGTTGTTGGCAGGCCTTCAGGCGGGACTTTGGAAAGTCGCTGCTGGGCGGTCTTACCCTGCTGGGAATGCTGATCGTCTTCGGAATTTCCACCTGGTTCTACTACCGGCTGATGCTTCAGAACCGCTTCTTCGTGATCCTGGCCGGAACCTCCGCCTGTCTGCTTCTCAGCGCTCTGATGATGAGCCTGTATTTCTTCCCAATGCTGGCATCGGTGGAACTGTCGCTTGGACAGCTTCTGAAAAGCTCCTGCATTCTCACCTTTATCAATATGAAGCACAGCCCGACGGCCCTGCTGCTCTGGTGCCTGCTGACGGGCCTCGGCGTTGGCCTTCTGCCCTACAGCGCGCCCTATGCCCTGCTCATCATGTGTTCTCTGATCAGTCTGGTCACCGTTTTCCTGCTCTACCCAGCCATTGAGAACCGCGTGTTGGAGCAAGCCCCGGAGCCTTCCCCTCCCGACAGCTATGAAGAACTGCAATTCTGTCCAGCTCGGAGACTTCCCGGAACCGGAGGATAAGAGAGGAGCGCACGAAGATGGCGGTCATGCGCTGCACGGCTGGCGGTGCCGCTGAAGCATCCCTATCACCTCTCCCAGGGGTATGGCATCTTTTCCACGGATACGCCGGTTCTCGCGGAGATCGAGACCGATGCGGGTGTGACGAGCGTGGGCGGCCTACGGCCACGCCCTGCATCGACGCCACCGTGACCCTGGGCCGCACCATCCTCGCCGGAGAGATGGACGAGGGCCGGACGGCGGAGCGCCTGGGACTGACCGGCATGGACCGCGACAGCCTGCTGCGTCTGGTGCGCGGAGAACCCGCCTGACGCAGCCCAACCGGACTGAAAAAAATCGAATGAAACGAGCGCTGAAATACGGCACGTTATGTGAGTATTGTATGAGTTTCGAAGCCGGTTCCGACGAGGTGCCCCGCAATCGATCTTCTCTCTGTCAAAACTGTTCCTCCTCCTGTGGCATTCCTGGTGGGTCATTCTGACCATCCCCAGGGTTCTGCATCCGGTCGCAGCTCCCCCTGATGGGATGCTGCTTCTTTGCGTCCGCCTGCGGCCCTTTTTCCGCATACAGGCAAGACTGCTTTTTCCTCCAAAAAAGTGCCGGTCTTTGGGGTTGTGCGCAGCCAACAAACAGGCATTGCTTACATAGAAATTGGGAGATCCGAATGGTTCAAATGCACCATAAAATATATTGCTGCTTGCATTGACCACTGCATTTTATGTTGGTATTATAAATCCGGAGATCATTAAGTTCCTTTGATTGATATAGGCCCGTAAGCGAATAAAACACAATTCTCGGGAGGTAAACAATGAACGTTATGGACGCAATCCGCAGCCGACGTTCGATCCGTAAATTTCAGGATCGGAAAATCTCACAGGAACAGTTGGACCGAATCATGGAAGCAGCGCGATATTATCCGTGCGCAGCAAATTTGCAGCCGCTTCAGTTTCTGGTTGTAACAGACTGTTCTCTATGCAATGAAATATTCAGCAGCCTGAAATGGGCGGGTTATTTGAAGAACTATCAGATGGAACGAGCGCATCGGCCAATCGCATATTTGGTGCTGATCGGGGATATGCAAATTTCGAATCACTTTGAATTTTGTGCAGGTGCTGCCGTAGCAGAACTTATGCTGGCGGCACAAGCGGAGGGAATTGCGTCCTGTTGCCTGCAGCCCGCAGAAAAAAACCGGCTGTATCCGGTGCTTGGTCTGAATCCGGATCGACAGGAGCTCCTGTATGTGATCGCGCTGGGCTATGCGGCGCAGGAGTCAAACGTGATCCCGATGGAAACAGGATGCCGGTACTATCTGGATGAAAACGGCGGATTTGTTGTTCCGAAACGAAGCCTTGAGGACACGGTGTTTTATCTGTAACTGCGTAATCCAAGGCAGAAAACCACAGCAGCCCCGACAGTATCGCTCTCCCAACTGTGCGCTTCGGGAGGCTGTCCCTTCTTGCGTTCCGCGCGCACCGTGCTTGCATTTGGGCTGTCCATAGTGATTGCCCTTTGGAGGAAGATGCCGTGCGGCCGCTTCATTCTGAAAAAACACCAGCCGGTCTTTGGGCGGTGTCCGCAAAACAGTTAAAGCCAAGCTGCAAAAAGCAGCTTGGCTTTTATCGTTGTTCGCACTACATAGCAAGACGCTATGTATAGAAGTGCGCCCT
>CAMGPO010000103.1 GCA_946060825.1 uncultured Clostridia bacterium
TCCGCTTTGCCGCGCCGGAGGAATTTTTGCGCATACACAGAGATTTGAATACGTTACCAACTGTGCGGGGCAGCGAGGAGCTGGCCACGACGCCCAGGATCAGCAGCGGGATGTTGTTGACCAGGGTGACGCCGGTCAGATAGTCGGTAAAGCCCGCGCCGCCGAAGCCGAACATGCAGCCGAGGGTCAGGCCCAGTCGGCTCAGGTCGGTGCAGTAGAACAGCGTCCAGCCCAGGGCCACAAGGAACAGCGTCAGGATATGGCGGATCACGCCGGGAATCCGTTCCAGGAAATCCCGGCTGGATTTCTCAATGACAAGCAGAACGAAGAAATACATACCCCAGAACACGAAGTTCCAACTCGCGCCGTGCCAGAGGCCGGTCAGGGACCAGACGATGAACAGGTTCAGCATCTGGTGCTTCCGGTTGCCGCCCAGTGGAATATAGACATAGTCCCGGAAGAAGGAGCTGAGTGAGATGTGCCACCGTCTCCAGAACTCCGTGATGGACTTGGAGATATAGGGCAGGTCGAAGTTCTCCGAATACTTGAAGCCAAAGATGCGGCCAAGGCCGATGGCCATGTCGCTGTAGCCGGAGAAGTCGAAGTAGATCTGCAAAGTATACATGATGACGCCGAGCCAGACGCCGACGGTGGTGGCCTGTCCCAGGTCGCCACCCAGAAGCTTGTCGGCCACGGAGCCGCAGTAGTTGGCGATCAACACCTTTTTGCCAAGGCCCATGGAAAACCGGGTCAGGCCGTAGAACGCGCCCTTGCGGGTGGTCTTGCGGTTGGTGAGCTGGGGCTCAATCTCCGAATAGCGGACGATGGGGCCGGCGATGAGCTGCGGGAACAGGGAGACATAGAGCAGGAAATCCCGGTAGGAGCGCTGCACCTTGACCTCGCCGCGGTAGACGTCGATGGTGTAGGTCATGGTCTGGAAGGTGTAGAAAGAAATGCCGATGGGCAGGGCAATCTCCGGCACCTTGAGGGCCAGACCGGTGACGCCGTTGATGATCTCCACGATCCAGCCGCTGTACTTGAAGAAGCCCAGCAGCAGCAGGCCTGCGGCGACGCCAACGGCCATCCAGGTCTTCCGGCGGCTCTTGCTCCGGCTCGCGCCGATCATCAGGCCACAGAAATAGTTCACGAAGGCCGAGAAAAGCATCAGAAGCACGTAGATGGGCTCGCCCCAGGCGTAGAAAATGATGCTCATGATGACCAGTACATTATTTTTCGCGTTGATCGTGGAGCTGCAGAGGTACAGCACCATGGTCAGCGGTAAGAACAGGAACAGGAATATCAGGCTTGAAAAAACCAACAGCGTTCACTCCATTTCTATATCTGTATGCCAAAAGACGTTCAAGTATAAGCATATCAAATTCCGACATCAAATGCAATCCGGTTTTCCAAAAAATCAGCCTGATCCGGAAATGCCCCGGCAGCGGTGTGGGATTCTGCCGCTTGTCCTGTCCATTCTCCTACAGCGCTGCATCCTTTCGGCATCATTTTGACGCAAATCTGGTTTTCCGTCCGGTTTTCGACTGCTGATGTGTTTTATCCCGTGATATTGCTTTGGATTTTGAAAAATTCGTTGCAAATCCCACAGGACTATGGTACAATAAATCCCACATAAAACAAACGGAAAGGAAGTGTCTCCATGCTGGCGATCGAGCGAAAAAATGAAATCCTCGCCAAGCTGCGGGCAGAACAGCGGGTTCTGGTCAGCGAACTCAGCGCCCACTACGGCGTCACGGAGGAGACCATCCGGCGCGATCTCGACAAGCTGGAAAAGGAGGGCTACGCCACCAAGACCTACGGCGGCGCCATCTGGGGCAACAGCACCAAGGCCGACCTCTCCTACACCATCCGGAACAAGACCAATGTGGAGGCCAAGCGGGCCATTGCCCTGGAGGCCGCCGCCATCATCGAGGATGGCGACCACATCATGCTCGACGATAGCTCCACCTCCCTCTATATTGCCAAACAGATCAAGGAAAAGAAGAATCTGACCGTCATCACCAACTCCGTGGAGATCATTGTGGAGCTGGCCTCGGTGGAAGGCTGGACGATTATGTCTACCGGCGGTACCCTGAAGCCGGATTCCCTGGCCCTGGTGGGCCATCAGGCTCAGGAAACCCTGCGGAACTACCATGTGGACAAGGCCTTCATCTCCTGCAAGGGCGCCGACCGGAGCAACGGCGTCACCGATTCCAGCGAAAGCCACTCCCTCAACAAGCAGGCCATGCTACGCTCCGCCCGGCAGACCTTCCTCTGCCTCGACGGCTCCAAGTTCGACAAGACCTCCTTCGTTAAAATCACCGACTTCCCGGCTCTTGCTGCTGTGGTGACCAACCGGAAGCCCGACGCCGCATGGCAGAGCTTCTTCCGGGAACTGCAGATCCCCTGCTATTCCCCGGTCCGGGACGTCGGCTGAGGCAGACAGTTTGACAGCGTGATATGCAGGTTTTGTATATCACGCTGTTTTTTCCTGCCCGGCGTCAGATTCGGGCCGGAACGGGTAGATATTCAGTGAAGGGAGGTGCAGAGTATGGAAGATCCGGAAATCATTGCGCTGTTCGTTTCGCGGTCGGAGCAGGCGGTCACGGAGCTGGACAGGAAATACGGAAGCCTGCTGCACCATGTTTCCGGCAACATCCTGCACTCGGACGAGGACGCGGCGGAGTGCGTCAACGACACCTATCTCGGCGTCTGGAGCGCCATTCCCCCGGCCAGGCCGAATCCCCTCTGCGCCTTTGTCTGCCGCATCGTGCGGAACCTGTCGCTGAAAAAATACCGGGGGCAGACGGCGCTAAAGCGCGGCCCCGCCCTGCCGCTGGAGGAGCTGGCAGACTGCATTCCCACGGCTTCGGCGGAGGAAGCGCTCTCCGCCCGGGAGCTGGGCCGGGCCATCCGGCGCTTTCTGGACGGTCTGGAGCCGGAAAGCCGCGTCCTGTTTCTCCGGCGCTACTGGTTCTCCGACCCGGTGAAGGAGATCGCAGAACGGCTCGGCATCAGCGAAAACGCTGTGTCCGCCCGGCTGCGGCGGCTCCGCATCCGTCTTCAACAGTATCTCCAGGAGGAGGGATATCCATGAATCAAACCGAACTTCTGTCCGAAGCCCTCAACGAGGTGAGCGACGAACAGATCGAAGAAGCAGTTCAATACCAAAAGAAACGGCACAGGCCATGGCTCCGCTGGGGCGGGTTGGCCGCCTGTCTGGCAGTCGCCGCGGCGGCGGCCCTGATCCTGCGCCCGGCCCGGGAACCGGCTCCGGCCGGCGGTGACCCGGCGCCTGGCGGCACTTCGCTGCAGGCAGAGGAAGTCCCGGCGCCGGAGGCAGTACAGCCGGCTGTCCAATTCGAGGATCCTCAGCAGGAAACGGAGACAGCCTCCGACGAACCGGCATCCCCGGCCTATTCCTCCGGCATCGAATGGGAGGAAGTTTCCGCAGAGGACTATGGCGGCGTGTACGCTGAAGCCTGCCTCGCCTACCTGACACCGGAGGAGATCTTCGCCATGGACACGGTGATCTTCCGGGGCATTCCCCGGAATGTCCGCTATTTCCGGGTTCGCATCGACGGCATGGACTGCTGGTATCGGGTCTTTTCCGTGGAAGTGACGGCGTGCTATCGGGGCGATCTCCAGCCCGGCGACATCTACAACCTCCTGTGTGACGGCCCCAGTACCGTCAGCGGCCTGATCGACGACCTGGACACTGCCGGCGAGGCCATCTTCATGCCGAAGATCGCCACACCGGAGACCGGCTTCTCCATCCATGGCAGCAGCGACTTCTTCTGCTACGCCGATCTCGCGGAGCTGTACCTGGGCGAGGGCATCCGTTTCCTCTTCACCGAGCACGACGGCCGGGTGGACTACGCCCGCGACGTCTACGACATATCCGCCGCCGATGGCGAGACCGTCACTCTGGACGACGTCGCCGCCTATATCGAATCCATGATCGGCTGAAAAACCGGGAGCATCCCTTCGGATGCTCCCGATTCAATTTTCTTCAAAGGCTACGCTTTTGAGTTCCGGGAACAGCCGTTGGACCGTCTCCGTGACCGAGGTCCGCTCCGCCGTCGTGAAGCTGCGGAAGCAGGTCACAAGACCGTGCCGCCCCTGCCGCTTCCACCGCCCGGCGACTGTGCCCTGGAGCAACACCGGCGCATGGACGATGCCCTGCATCGTGAAAATGCCCCGGAGGAAATCCGGCGGCAGGAAGGGATTCTCGGTCTTTTCATAGCTGAGCATCAACGGGTCAAAGCCCGCCAGCAGCAGGCAGCCCGGAAGCTCCGGCGGATTATCCGGCAGCTCCCCCAAATACAGGCAGTCCTGCCCGTCGATTATCAATCGCGACGGGACCAGCGGTTCCAGCAGGGCTGACAGCTCCCGCTGGGGCTTGCCGAGGAAGTAGGCGAGATCCCGGAGGGTCATGGGACCAAGATGCAGCAAACAGCGGCGCAGGATTTCCCGCAGGGCGTCCTCTCGCTCCATGGGGACAAAATCGGGACAGCGGCAGAATTCCTTCCGCTCCTGCGCCCGGTAGGCAATGGCCCTCTGCTCCGCCAACGCCCGCAGGGCGCCGCCCCAGGGGTTGAACACGCTCTGCTCTTCCCGCTCCGTCATGCCGAGGGTGCGGCAGCAGTCCCGCAGCCGTTTCCGATCGCTGTTCCCCGCTTCGATCTGCCGTAGAATCTCCTCCGCAAACAGCCGCTTCCGCTCCGCCGTGACAAACTCGTCATCTCCCAGACGGTCCACAGACCGCAGAAAGTGGTTCCTGCCCCGATAGAGGAACAGGGGCAGATCCGCTTCGGCGATCACATGGATGGTGCCGCGCAGCGTCCATGTCTTGACGAGGCCCTCTCCCCAGTTCTCCGGAAGGCTGCCGCAGCGGATTCGCAGGCCATGGTGCACGTTCTTCATGTATTGGGCCTGAAGGCCGCAGAGGCTTCGGACGACGGCATCCCGCTCTCCCGACACGGTCAGGTACTGTCTTGCCAGCAGGATCGCCCGCCGCTCCTTTTCTCCTGTCTCCCGGTTCATCCTTCCGCCCCCTTCTATCGGGTTTATTTTACCACGTTTCTTCTCCCCGGGCAAGCGTCTCCCTGTTCGCTGTAAAGGAGGATTGCGCCAGGGTGCGAAGGTGTGCTATACTGGACAAAAGCCAAAAAAGGACATCATGCTATGAGACAGATTGTTGTGGGTATCCTTGCCCATGTGGACGCCGGCAAGACCACCCTCTCCGAGGGACTC
>CAMGPO010000104.1 GCA_946060825.1 uncultured Clostridia bacterium
CGTCGGAGCAGATGGGCACATAGATGCCGGTCTCCCGGAAGTACTCGTCCCGGGCCTCGCAGACCTCGATCAGGGCCGTGGCCTGGCCGCGGCCGATGCCCTTGGTCTCGCGGGTGATGCAGATGGAGCCGCCGCCGATGCCGACCTTGACGAAGTCAGCGCCGCACTCGGCGAGGAAGCGGAAGCCCTCCCGGTCGACAACGTTGCCGGCGCCGACCTTGACGGTGTCGCCGTACTGGCTGCGGATCCAGGCGATGGTCCGCTTCTGCCACTCGGAGAAGCCCTCGGAGGAGTCGATGCAGAGGACGTCGGCGCCTGCGGCCAGCAGGGCGGGCACGCGGGTCTCATAGTCCCGGGTGTTGATGCCCGCGCCGACGACGTAGCGCTTCTGGCTGTCCAGCAGCTCGGTGGGGTTCTGCTTGTGCTGGTCGTAGTCCTTGCGGAACACGAAGTAGCAGAGACGGCCCTCCTTGTCCACGATGGGCAGGGAATTCAGCTTATGGTCCCAGATGATGTCGTTGGCCTCCTTGAGGGTGGTGCCCTCGGGGGCCGTGACGAGCTGGTCCAGGGGCGTCATAAAGGCGGAGACCGGCGTGGCCGGGTCCATGCGGCTGACGCGGTAGTCGCGGCTGGTGACGATGCCGACCAGCTTGCCGTTCTCGGTGCCGTCGTCGGTGACGGAGACGGTGGAGTGGCCGGTCTTTGCCTTCAGGGCCAGAATGTCGGCCAGGGTCTGGTCGGGCCGGATGTTGGAGTTGCTCTTGACAAAGCCGGCCTTATAGCTCTTGACGGCGGCTACCTTGGCGGCCTCGGCCTCGACGGACTGGGAGCCGTAGATGAAGGAGACGCCGCCCTCTCTGGCCAGGGCGATGGCCAGCTTTTCGCCGGAGACCGACTGCATGATGGCGGAAACCATGGGGATTTGCAGGGAGATCGCCGGTTCTTCGCCCTTGCGGTAGCGCACCAGGGGCGTCTTGAGGGAGACCGCCGAGGGGATGCACTCGCTGGAGGAATAGCCGGGCACCAGCAGGTATTCGTTAAAGGTATGGGAGGGTTCCTTGAAATAGTAAGCCATATTGCACCTCACTTAAAATATTTCACAGCCGCGTCAAACATGCCGATGTCGTAGTTGCCGGGGACGTTGCGGTAGAGTCCGCTGCCGATCCGCTCCGAGTGGCCCATCTTGCCGAAGACGCGGCCGTCGGGCGAGGTGATGCCCTCGATTGCCCAGGCGGAGTTGTTGGGGTTGAACTGGACGTCGGCGGTGGCCATGTCGTCGAGGTCGACGTACTGGGTCGCGATCTGGCCGTTCTCGGCGAGCTGCCGCAGGACGGCGTCCTCGGCCAGGAAGCGGCCCTCGCCGTGGGAGATGGCCACGGAGTAGACGTCGCCGACCTTGGTGTTCGCCAGCCAGGGCGAGAGGTTGGAGGCGATGCGGGTGCGGACGATCCGGGACTGGTGGCGGCCGATGGTGTTGTAGGTCAGGGTCGGGCAGTGGACGTCGGTGTCGATGATCTTGCCGTAGGGCACAAGGCCCAGCTTGACCAGGGCCTGGAAGCCGTTGCAGATACCGGCCATCAGGCCGTCGCGGCGCTCGAGCAGGTTCGTGACCTCCTCGCGGACGGCGGCGTTGCGGAAGAAGGCGGTGATGAACTTGCCGGAGCCGTCCGGCTCGTCGCCGCCGGAGAAGCCGCCGGGGATGAATACGAGCTGGGCCTCCCGCAGGGCGGCGGCAAAGCGCTCCGTGGACCGGGCGATGCCGTCGGCGGTCAGGTTGTTGAGGACGATGATCTCCGGCTCCGCGCCGGCGTCCCGCAGGGCCTTGGCCGTGTCGTACTCGCAGTTGGTGCCGGGGAAGACCGGGATGACGGCCTTGGGCCGGGCGCAGGTCAAGCGGGGACGGACCCGGGTCTCGGCGGGGACGGAAACCGTCGGCGTCTCGGCCTTCTGGTCGATGTTGCAGGCGTAGACCGGCTCCAGCTTGTCCTCATAAATTTTGGCAAGCTCAGAGAGGGCCAGGGTCTCGCCGCGCCAAGTGAAGGCGTCCTCCTCCGTCGTATAGCCGAGCAGGGTGCCCACCGCCTCCGTCGTCTCGAGGACGAACGCGCCGTAGCGGTAGCCAAAGAGGGTGTCCAAAGTGACGGCGTCCTCAAAGCGGAAGCCGAGGCCGTTGCCCAGGGCCATCTTGAGGATGCCCTCGGCCACGCCGCCGTAGGCCGGCGTCCAGGCGGCAAAGACCTTGCCGCTGCGCATCAGGGCCGTGACGCGGGCGAAGAGGGTCAGCAGGGATTCCGGTTTGGGCAGGCCGTTTTCGTCGTATTCCGGCTCCAACAGGCAGACCGGATGGCCCGCGCCCTTGAAGTCGCCGGTGACGACCTCCTGGGTTCTGCCGGTGGTGACGGCGAAGGAGACGAGGGTGGGCGGGACGTCGAGCTGCTCGAAGGTGCCGCTCATGGAGTCCTTGCCGCCGATGGCGGCGACGCCCAGGTCGAGCTGTGCCCGGAACGCGCCCAGCAGAGCCGCCAGGGGCTTGCCCCAGCGTTTGCCGTCCTGGCCGGGCTTCTCGAAGTACTCCTGGAAGGTCAGGTACACGTCCTCGAAGGACGCGCCGGAGGCGATCAGCTTGGCGACGGACTCGACGACGGCGAGGTAGGCCCCGTGGTAGGGCGACTGCCCGGCCACGAAGGGGTTGTAGCCCCAGCTCATGTAGGAGCAGCAGTCGGTGTGCTTCTGTTCGACGGAAATCTTATGCACCATGGCCTGAGAGGGCGTCCGCTGGTACTTGCCGCCGAAGGGCATCATGACGGTGCCCGCGCCGATGGTGGAGTCGAAACGCTCGGAGAGGCCCCGCTTGGAACAGACGTTCAGGTCGCCGGCCAGAGCGCGGTAGCCCTCTGCAAACGCTTCGGGAATCGCTTTCTCAACGGCCTTGGGGGCTGCGGGAGTGATGGCGATGTGCTTCTCCGCGCCGTTGGAGTTCAGGAATTCGCGGCTCAGGTCGACGATGGTATGGCCCTTCCAGTCCATGGTCAGGCGGGGTTCGGCCTGCACCTTCGCCACAACGGTGGCCTCAAGGTTTTCCTCCCCGGCCAGCTCGCAGAACCGGGCCGCGTCCTCGGGGGCGACGACCACGGCCATGCGCTCCTGGGACTCGGAGATGGCCAGCTCGGTGCCGTCCAGGCCCTCGTACTTCTTGGGCACGGCGTCGAGGTGGATCTGGAGGCCGTCGGCCAGCTCGCCGATGGCGACGGAGACGCCGCCCGCGCCGAAGTCGTTGCAGCGCTTGATGAGGCGGGAGGCCTCGGCGTTGCGGAACAGGCGCTGGAGCTTGCGCTCCTCGGGGGCGTTGCCCTTCTGGACCTCGGCCCCGCAGGTCTCGAGGGAGGTCAGGGTGTGGGACTTGGAGGAACCGGTCGCGCCGCCGCAGCCGTCACGGCCGGTGCGGCCGCCCAGCAGGATGACGATGTCGCCGGGAGCGGGAACCTCGCGGCGGACATTCCCGGCAGGAGCGGCGGCGATGACCGCGCCGATCTCCATGCGCTTGGCGGCATAGCCGTCGTGGTACAGCTCGTCGACCTGGCCGGTGGCAAGGCCGATCTGGTTGCCGTAGGAGGAATAGCCAGCGGCAGCCGTCGTGACCAGCTTCTTCTGGGGCAGCTTGCCGGGCAGGGTCTGCTCCACGGGGCGCAGGGGGTCGGCAGCGCCGGTGACGCGCATCGCGCCGTAGACATAGGAACGGCCGGAAAGCGGGTCGCGGATCGCGCCGCCGATGCAGGTGGCCGCGCCGCCGAAGGGCTCGATCTCCGTGGGGTGGTTGTGGGTCTCGTTCTTGAAGAGCAGCAGCCAGGGCTCCCTGCCGTCCTCGGTCTCGACCTCCATCTTGACGGTGCAGGCGTTGATCTCCTCGGACTCATCGAGCTTCTGGAGCTTGCCCGTGGCCTTGAGGTAGCGGGCGCCGATGGTGCCCAGGTCCATCAGGTTGACGGGCTTGGTGCGGCCGATCTCCTTCCGGGCGGCCAGATATTCCTCCCAGGTCTTCTGGAGCAGCGGGTCCTCGAAGGTCACGGCGTCGATGGTGGTCAGGAAGGTGGTGTGGCGGCAGTGGTCGGACCAGTAGGTGTCGATCATCCGGATCTCGGTGATGGTCGGGTCCCGGTCCTCGCTGCGGAAATAGTCCTGGCAGAACTTGAGGTCGTCCAGGTCCATGGCCAGGCCCTTTTCCTTCAGGAAGGCGGCAAGACCGGCCTCGTCGAGGGCGCGGAAGCCCGTCAGGGTGTCCACGGTCTCGGGAATCTGGTAGGAGACGGCCAGAGTCTCCGGCTTCTCGAGGGAGGCCTCCCGGCTCTCCACCGGGTTGATGACGTGGTGCTTGATCTTCGCGATTTCCTCCGCGCTGAGGTCGCCCTTCAGCAGGTAGACCCTGGCGGTGCGGACGACGGGCCGCTCGCCCTGAGAGATGATCTGGATGCACTGGGCGGCGGAGTCGGCCCGCTGGTCGAACTGGCCGGGCAGGTACTCCACGGCAAAGACGGTCTCGTCCTCGCTTCTCAGTTCATCCGAGACATCGTCGAGCTGCGGCTCGGAAAACACGGTGGTGCAGGCATAACGGAACAGGTCCTCGTCGATGTGCTCCACGTCGTAGCGGTTGACGATCCGCAGGCCCTCCAGGGCCGTGATGCCCAGGAAGGTTTTCAGTTCCTGGGCCAGGGCCTTGGCGTCGTTGGCCAGGGCCGGCTTTTTCTCTACAAATACACGGTAAACCAATTCGGCACCTCTCAGTTCTTCGCAGCCAATGCCCGGGCGCCAATGTCCCGGCGGCAATAGGCGTTTTCAAAGGAAATCCGTCCTGCAAGATCGTAGGCTCCGTCGATGGCGCGCTCCAGCGTCTCCGCCGTTGCCACCGCGCCGAGGACGCGGCCGCCGGAGGTCAGCAGTTCGCCGTCCTTGGCCTTCGCGCCCGCAATGTAGATTTCCTCGTTTTCTGCCAGGGTATCCGGCAGGGCGATCGGGAAGCCCTTGTCGTAGTGGAGGGGATAGCCCTCGGAGGCCAGAATCACACAGCAGGCGGATTTGTCGGAGAATTTCACTTCCGTCTCCGCCAACGTGCCGTTGGTGGTGGCCTGCATGACGGTCAGGAGGTCGCTTTCCAGCAGGGGCAGCACCACCTGGGTCTCCGGGTCGCCGAAACGGCAGTTGTACTCGATGACCTTGGGACCGTCGGGGGTGATCATCAGGCCGAAGT
>CAMGPO010000105.1 GCA_946060825.1 uncultured Clostridia bacterium
GCTGGGGGAGCTGCAGCAGCAAGGGCAATCTCAGCTTCAACTGCCTGCTGATGCTGGCGCCGCCGGAGGTGCTGGACTACGTCGTGGTCCATGAGCTGTGCCACCGGCTGGAGATGAACCACTCGCCGCGGTTCTGGGCCGAGGTGGAGCGGGTGCTGCCGGACTACCGGGTCAGGAGAAACTGGCTGAAGAAGCACGGCGGGGCGCTGCTCTGCCGCTTACACGCTGCATCAGGAGGCTGTGAAGATGGAGAAACGGAAAACTGCGTTATATGACATTCACCTTGCGGAGAAGGCGGAGATGACCGACCTGGGCGGCTGGGTACTGCCGCAGCAGTACCCGGAAGGGAGCGCGGCGGAGCATCTCTGGGATCGCGGGGCGTGCAGCCTCTGCGACTTTTCGCATCTGAGCCGCATCGCCGTCTCGGGCGCGGACGCCATGGCCCTGTTACAGCGCGTCCTGACCAGCAATGTGGCGGCGCTGGAGCAGGGGCGAGCCCAGTACGGCATCCTCTCCAGCGAAAGCGGCTGTGCGCTGGACGAGGCCTACCTCTACCGCACCGGTGTGGACGCCTACCTGTTCGTCGGAAACGCCGCCGTCCGGGAGCGGACGGTGGACTACCTGCGGGAGCAGAGCCGGGGACAGCGTGTGACCGTCCGGGACAAGACCCTCCAAACCGTGGCCATTGCGGTGCAGGGGCCGCGTTCGGAGGTGCTTCTGACGGAGTTGTTCGGGAATCTGGATTTTCTGGGGCGCAGAAAGGGTAGCTTCGGCTGCGTCGAGTGGGAGGGCCGCCGCCTTTGGGTCGGCCGCACTGGCTATACCGGCGATCCGGTCGGCTTTGAGGTTTACACCGAAGCCTGCGACGCCCCGTGGCTCTGGGAGCGGCTGCGGGCGATGGGGGCGAAGCCAGCCGGTCTGGGCGCCCGGGATTCCCTCCGGATCGAGGCCGGCCTGCCCCACTTCGGTCAGGAGTACGGCCTCGACCGGGACGGGGCGGAGCTGCCCATCTTTGCCGTCCCGCTGGCCCGGTTTGCCGTCCATTTTGCGGAAAAAGGCGACTTTACCGGACGGGAGGCGCTAATCCGCCAGAGGGAGCATCTGACCCGGCGGATTGTCCCGGTTGCCGGGTTGGACGGGACGCTGACGGAGGGGGCGGATCTCCTGTGCCGCGGAGAGCCGGTGGGCTATGTGACCAGTGCCGCGGCGGCTCCCTGCCCGGAGACGGGCGGGCTGCGGTACATCGGTCTGGCCTGCGTGGCTGCCGGAATTTCCGCTGGTGCGGCGCTGACGCTTCGCTCCGGTGGGCGGGTTCAGGTTGTGGAGCGCCACCTGCGGAACGATATGGGACCAATCGCCCGGCCTGTGCTGCCGGACGGAACAACCGCCGGATGGTGATCCATCCGGCGGCGATTGCTATGCGCGGCGCTTTTTGAGGAAGTGGTTCAGGATCCCACCCAGGACGATGATGACCAGGGCCGTCACGACGACCCGCTTGGCCCCCTCCCGGGGCAGGGTGCCCTTCCCGGCGATAGAATCCTGATAGAAGGTCAGCGTGTACGACACCTCGTGGGGCGTGCCCATGGCCGTGGTGTCCGCGATCACGGGCATCTCCGTGTCCCAGCAGCCGACGGGGATCTCAAAGACCGAGTTAGCGCCCTCTTCGCTGAGGTTCCAGTAGGTCTCCGTGCCCACGATCATGTAGTCGTAGTTGGAGCTGCTCCATTCGAGCCGGGCGTAGGCCCTGCCGTCCCGCACGACCAGGAGCGTCGGGGAGACGACGGTGGCCTTGCCGCTGCCGCCGATTAAATCCACGGAGACGGCGTATTCCCCGTCCTCCAGCTCCACCGCGGCGGCCTCCACCGGCTCGAGGGCGGCTGTCTCCTCTGCCGAGTCCAGCAGGGACAGGGCCTCTGCGATCCGTTCATAGTCCGGCAGCGTCACAAGCAGAGCCTCCGGGGGCAGGCTTGCCGCGTCAAAAAGCAGCTGGTTGTCCACCCAGGCGTCCTCATCGTAATAGGCCCAGTCCAGCGCCCGGTCGAGGGCGGTGACCGGAACCGAAAAGACGGCGCTGTCCCTGGTGATTTCCTCTGCGGAGATCCACGCGGCGGGATTGGCCGCTTCGGCCTCCGCCGCCGTGCCCGGATAGAGGCCGAGGCAGTTCGTCCCTGCCACAGTCAGCTTTGCGGTCAGGACGCCGCCGGAGGCGGTCAGCTCCGCCGCCGCGGCAAAGTCCGGATCGGCGGACGCGACGGCCACGGTATAGGTTCCGTCCGCCACGTCCTGCCCGTAGATGGGGAGCATCCCGTAGGCTTCCAGCGGCGCTGCGGCGGCCGGAAGGGCCAGACAGAGCGCCAGCAGGGCGGCAATGCAAAGAATCGGGAGCGTTTTTGTTCTCATACCATCCCATTCCAATCTGTCAGATCGTCTGTTTCTTGTAGATAAACCAGAAGGAGATCCCCATAAGGACGGCCAGATAGGCCAGCAGAATCAGGATCCCGGCGGCATTCCACGGCCCGCCCGAAGCGATACTGCGCAGCATACCGCTGCTCTGGGAGAGAGGCAGAAGGCCGATCACCTCCCGGATGCCGTGGGGCATCTGCTCCGTAGAGAAAAAGGTGTTGCAGAGGTAGGCCATCGGCATGATGACGTAGTTGGAAAATCGGGGCACGTCCGCGTGGTTTTTCGCCAGAAAGGAGGCGACCACGCCGACGGCGGAAAAGACCGCCCCGTTGAGGAACATGATGAGCAGGGAGAAGCCATTGAATACCAGCCCCGTTCCAATGGGGAGGGTCAGCAGGATAATCATGCCGCCGGCGTAGAGACCCCGCAGGCTGCCGCCGACGATCTGCCCGACAATAAACTGCCACAGAGGTGTCGGCGAGATCATGACCTGGTCAAAGGCCTTCTCGTAGAGTCGCTGAACGTTCAGGTTTTGCGCAATGGCGTTGAAGCTGCCGTTCATTGTGGTCAGGGCCACGACGCCGGGGATCAAAAAGTTCAGATAAGGTTCGCCGTGGGAGGTCGTCTGGATGCCCAGGCCGAACACCACCAGATACATCAGCGGCGCAATCAGGGCCGCCATGGTGATTTTGTAGAAGTCCCGCCGGAATTCCACCCATTTTTCCCACAATACTGTCCAGATTCCCATCGTATCTTCCTCAGGTCAGGTGTTTGCCGGAGCGCTCCATAAAGACGTCCTCCAGCGTGGTGTCCCGCAGGGCAAACTGGCCGTGCAGCTCCGACAGGCAGGCCATGGCGTCCTCCCGCCGGTGGAAATACCGGCTCTTCAGGCCCTCCGGGGTCATCTCGTCCAGGGCGAAGGCGCCCAGACTTTCGATAAAGCCGGCGGGGGTGTTGACCTCCTCCAGCCTGCCGCCGTTCATCATGGCCACCCGCCCGCAGAGGGACTGGGCCTCCTCGATGTAGTGGGTAGTCAGCAGAATGGTCAGATTCTGGTCGTTGAGCTTGTGGAGCAGGTTCCACATCTGCCGGCGGGACAGGGCGTCCATGCCCGCCGTCGGCTCGTCCAGCAGCAGGATTTCCGGCCCCGTCAGCAGGGCGCGGCAGACCATCAGCTTCCGCTTCATGCCGCCGGAGAGCTTGCGCACCGTCCGCTTCCGGAATTCCAGCAGGCCGCAGAAGGACAGCAGCTCCTCCGTCCTGGCGTGGATCTCCTTGCGCGGCATATTGTACAGCCGCCCCTGGTACTCCATGATCTCGTCCATGGTCATGTCCTGCCGCATGGAGTACTCCTGGGTGATGACGCTGAGCTTCCGCTTCAGATCCGTGCGCCGGCGGGTCAACTTCTCGCCGTCGATGTAGATCTCTCCGGCCGTCGGCAGGAGCAGGGTGGAGAGCATCCCGATGGTGGTGGTCTTGCCCGCGCCGTTCGGCCCCAGCAGGCCGAAGAACTCGCCCGTCTCAATGGTCAGATTCAGCGAATCCACGGCGGTAAAATTGTCAAATTTCTTGGTCAGGTTCCGGATCTCGATCCTGGTGTCTGCGCCAGCTCCTTCCAAAGGGCTTGTCTGCTCCCATTATAATGGTTTTTTCCCGGAAATGGAACCCCTGATCAAACCACCCGTCCATTCCATATCGAATGGGCGGGCGGTTTTGGTTCGGGTTTTTTTGACGATGACGCAGTACCAGTCGAGATTTTCGGGTCAAAAGGGCTGCCGGGGTTTCTTTTCCGGCGGGGCTGTGCTATACTGGTTTTCGACAAACGGCCCCATCGGCGGGCCGGTTTTGGGGGAACAATGTATGTGGATCCTGTTTGCCTTCGGCTCGGCATTCTTTGCGGGCGTGACGTCCATTCTGGCCAAATGTGGCATCCGAAAGACGGATTCCACGGCGGCGACGGCCATTCGCACCATCGTCGTCTTGGCCTTTTCCTGGCTGATGGTCTTTGTTGTTGGCTCCCAGAGCCAGATCGGCGCGATCTCCGGGAAAACCCTGCTGTTTCTGATCCTCTCGGGCCTGGCCACCGGGGCCTCCTGGCTGTGCTACTTCCGGGCGCTTCAGCTCGGCGACATCAACAAGGTGGTGCCCATCGACAAGTCCAGCACCATTCTGACCATCCTGCTGGCTTTCCTTTTTCTGCATGAGTCGGTCAGTCTGGCGAAGGCCGCCGGTGTGGTGCTGCTGGCCGCCGGCACCTTCCTGATGATCGAGCGGAAGGACGCCGACCCCAAACAGCCGAAGGGCAGAAGCTGGATGCTCTTCGCCTTCGGCTCGGCGATCTTTGCCAGCCTGACCGCCATTCTCGGTAAGATCGGCATCTCCGGCGTGGAGTCCAACCTCGGCACGGCCATCCGCACCTGCGTGGTGCTGGTAATGGCCTGGGTCATGGTGTTCGCCACGGGGAAGCAGCACGCCGTCCGGGAGATCCCGGGCCGGGAGCTGGGCTTCATCTGCCTGTCGGGCCTGGCCACCGGGGCCTCCTGGCTCTGCTACTACAAGGCGCTGCAGGACGGCCTGGCCAGCGTCGTGGTGCCCATCGACAAGCTCAGCATCCTCGTGACCGTCGCCTTTTCCTATGTCGTGTTCCGGGAGCGGCTGTCGAAGCGTTCCGCCGTGGGCCTGCTGCTGATTGTCGCCGGTACGCTGGTCATGCTGATCCCCTGAACCCTGCGGCCGGACAAGGAGAAAGATATGTTACTATCCGCGGAGCATCTCTCCATCAACTTCGGCAGCCGTCAGCTGCTGCGGGATGTGAATTTTTATCTGAA
>CAMGPO010000106.1 GCA_946060825.1 uncultured Clostridia bacterium
ACGGGCAGGAGCAGCAGGATATTCCACTTGTACATGCCGTCGAGCTGGGTCAGCAGGGTGGTGACGGCCTCGGACTCGACGCCGCCGGTGGCGTTGGCGCTGAGGCCGACGATGGCGTAAACGATCAGGGAGACGATGGTGGCGGGAACCGTGGTCCACAGCATATGGCCGATGTGCTCATACAGGGTGCTGCCGGCGGCCAGAGGGGCCAGATTGGTGGTGTCGGACAGGGGGGACAGCTTGTCGCCGAAGTAGGAGCCGGCAATGACTGCGCCGGCGGTGGCGGGCAGGGACACGCCCAGGGCAGCGGCAATGCCCATCATGGCCACGCCCATGGTGGCAACGGAGCCCCAGGAGGTGCCGGTGACGACGGAGACGACGGCAGTGATCAGGAAGGCGGTGACGAGCATCCACTTGGGGTTGACGATCTGGACGCCGTAGTAGATCATCATGGGGATGGTGCCGGAAGTCATCCAGGTGCCGACCATGGCGCCGACAGAGACGAGGATGAGGATGGCAGGCATGCCCTTGGCGATCTTCTGGCAGATCTCGTCCATCATGTCGTTCCAGGTGCAGCCGACGCGGAATGCGATGACGGCGGCGACGCAGGCGACCAGGATGAGCAGGGGCTCGGTGCTGAAGCCGAGGACGCCCTTGCCGACGGTCAGGATGACCAGCATGGCAACGATGGGGATGAGGGCTTCGATCAGGGTCGGGGCGCGTTTCGTACGGGTTTTCTTCGGTTCTTTCTCCTTCTTCATAATAATACCTCCATGTATTTTTGATCGGCGGCGTACCGCCGGTCGGCACGGGTTCACTTTGCGTTTTTAAGGTATTTCATTTAAAAACAGCATTAATTCCGTTTTAATTTTAAAGTGTTTATTGTAATATGTCAATAGGTATTTCAAAAAAAATCCATGTGAAACACGTATTTTTCAGCAATAATTACCATGGTCCCGGCCGCTGCTGCGGTGCTTTGGGCGGACGGACCTGCACCGCGGCGGGAAACCGGTCCCCGCGTGCCGGCCGAGGCCCCGTTTCCGCTTTCCCAGCGGCATAAAAAGACCGCGCCGCCGTAAAATAAGTCTTGCCAAACCAGAGTGTCAATGCTATATTTATTTTAGGATTCATTCTCATTTTATTACAGAATTGTGAACAGGAGGAACCCTACCCATGCATTGTGTGAGAAATGTAACCAAGGATCTCGTCTGGGTCGGCGCCGATGACCGTCGCCTGGCCATGTTCGAGGGCGTCTACGGCGTCCGCGACGGCGTCTCCTACAACTCCTATCTGCTGCTGGACGACAAGACCGTCCTCTTTGATACGGTTGACCGCGCCGTCTGTGACAACTTCTTTGAAAATGTTGCCGCCGTTCTGAACGGCCGAAAGCTGGACTACCTGGTCGTGCAGCACCTGGAACCGGACCACGCCGCTTGCATTCAGGACATCATCCTGCGCTATCCCGAGGTGCGGATCATCTGCGGCGGCATGGCCAAGACCATGCTGAAGCAGTTCTTCTCCTTCGACGTGGACGTCCGCACCACCGCCGTCAAGGAGGGCGACACCCTCGAGACCGGCCGCCATACGCTGACCTTCGTGACCGCCCAGATGGTACACTGGCCCGAGGTCATCATGACCTACGACACGACGGACAAGATCCTCTTCTCCGCCGACGCCTTTGGCTCCTTCGGTGCGCTGAACGGCCACCTCTTCAACGACGAGGTCGACTTCATGCGGGATTTCCTCGACGAGGCCCGCCGCTACTACACCAATATCGTCGGCAAGTACGGCGACCAGGTGCAGGCCGTCCTTAAGAAGGCCGCCGGCCTGGACATCGCCCTGGTCTGCCCGCTCCACGGCTTCGTCTGGCGCAGCCACTTCGGCGACTTCCTGGAGAAGTACCTCCGCTGGAGCAGCTACACCCCCGAGGAGGAGGGCGTCGTCATCGCCTACGCCTCCGTCTACGGCAACACCGAGAACGCCGCCAACCTGCTGGCCTGCCGTCTGGCCGAAAAGGGCGTAAAGGTCAAGGTCTTTGACACCTCCGTCATCCCCTCGTCCTATATCCTCTCCGACGCCTTCAAGTACAGCCATCTGGTCTTTGCCGCCACCACCTACAACGCCGGCATCTTCATCTCCATGGAGGAGCTGCTCCACGACATCGCCAATCATCAGCTCCGCAACCGCAAGGTCGCCTTCATTGAGAACGGCTCCTGGGCCGCCACCAGCGGCCAGCTCATGGCCGACATCATCCTGCCCCTGAAGGGCATGGAGCGCATCGCCCCCACCGTCTCCCTGAAGTCCTCCGTCAAGCCGGACAAGGCCGCCGAGATCGAGGCCCTGGCCGATGCCATCGCCAAGGACATCCTGCCGGAGACCGCCCCGGTGGACACCGCCGCCGCCGTGGTGGAGAACAACGCCTTCTTCAACCTGTCCTACGGCCTCTTCGTCGTGACCGCGAAGGACGGCGACCGAGACTGCGGCTGCATCATCAACACCGCCGCCCAGCTGACCGACACCCCGAAGCGCATGACCATCACGGTCAACAAGGCCAACTACACCCACGACCTCATCCGCAAGACCGGCGTGTTCAACGTCTCCGTCCTGACTGAGGACGCCCCCTTCTCCCTGTTCCAGCGGTTCGGCTTCCAGAGCGGCCGCGACGCCGACAAGTTCGCCGGCTGGGGCGAGGAGAGCCGCAGCGTCAACGGCCTGCGCTACCTGGGCGCCTACACCAACGCCTTCTTCTCCTGCAAGGTGATCGAGGCCCGGGACTGCGGCACTCACACCCTCTTCATCGCCGACGTGACCGAGGCCCGTGTGCTCTGCAAGGCCCCCTCCGTCACTTACGCCTACTACTTCGCCCATATCAAGCCGAAGCCGGCTGCCCTGACGGAAAAGAAGGGCTACGTCTGCAAGATCTGCGGCTATGTCTATGAGGGCGACGAGCTTCCCGAGGACTTCGTCTGCCCGCTGTGCAAGCACGGCGCGTCGGACTTCGAGCCGCTGTAAGCAGCCCGGATCTTTGCCCGGGAAGGAGGGTTTCCGCATGAAGTATGTCTGCGAGATCTGCGGCTACGTCTATGACGAGGCCGCCGGTGATCCCGACAACGGCATCGCTCCCGGCACTGCCTGGGACGAGCTGCCTGAAGACTTTGCCTGCCCGCTCTGCGGCATCGGCAAGGATATGTTCTCCGAAGAATAATAATACGAAAAAGCCGGTGGACGAAGCCAGAGAGCTTCGTCCACCGGTTTTGCATTTTGCCGGTTTTTTGTGCTTTTGCTGCCCATTCTCTTCGCCAAAATGCCGAATTTTTCAGTTTTGGATAATTATTTCTTGAACAGGAGAATTTTTCTGTGGTAAAATTATTATGTAAATTTGAGAATGGAGCGGAAAGATTATGAATTTGGAACAAAGCAGCGTCCATCATGTTCGCTACGGCGTGGGTACCGTGCTGCGCTGTGAAGATGCCATGATTACCGTCGATTTCCCGGCAGCGGGACAGAAGCAGTTCGTCTACCCCGACGCCTTTGAGCGCTTCCTCAAGGCAGAGGATCCCCAGATCGCCGCCGAGATCACCGAGTCGATCATTCTGAAGAAAGCAGAAGAAGACGCCATCCGCCGGGAGCAGGAAGCGCTCCAGAAAGCCCTGGCCGAGGCGAAAGCCATGGCAAAGCCTGCCCGCGCCAGAACCGCCCGCCCGAAAACCGCCGCCCGTACCAAGTCCAAAAAAGTCTGAGTCTCCGACAAAGCGCCTGGGAAGCCATCGCTCCCCAGGCGCTTTTTATTCGGAAATATCCCAATTTTCTGTCATTCTGAGGCGCTTGCGCCGAAGAATCTTCCCGCACCTGCCAAATTGTCATTCTGAGGCCGCAGGCCGAAGAATCTTTTTGATGCCGGTTACAGAAGATTCTTCACTCTCTCCGGACCCTGTCCAGCGGCACGTCCGCCGTCCGTGCCAGAGCTGCCGCGTCTTCATACTCGATCTTGACCTTCTCCAGACCGCAGCCGGTGTAGACCTTCTCCCGCACCGTCCCGTAAGCCGTCTCCGCCTCGTGGAAGCCCACCTTCAGAATCGTCCGCCGCCAGGGCGCGTAGCGCACCCCCGCCGTCGTCGTATGGCGCAGCAGCAGGCGAATGGTCCCGTCGAGCTGCTCTGGACGGCAGAGGCAGGTAATCAGGAACCCGGGACGGTTCTTCTTCATCATCACGGCGGCGACGCTCATGTCGAGGACCCCGGACTCCTCCAACCGCTCCCGGGCGTAGGCCAGGGCCTCGCCGGTCATATCGTCCACGTTGCAGCGCACCTCATAGATCTCGTCCGCCCGATCCTCCGTCTCGCCGAGGAAGGCCCGCAGGCAGTTGGGCCGGTCAAATTCCTTCGAGCCGAAGCCGTAGCCGATCCGCTCCGTCCGCAGCACGGGCATCGGCCCGAATTCCGCCGCGATGATCCGCAGCAGGGCCGCCCCGGTGGGGGTGCAAAGCTCCGACGCGATCTCCCCGGCGTACCAGGGCACGCCCCGCAGCAGCTCCGCCGTGGCCGGGGCCGGCACCGGCAGGACGCCGTGGGCGCAGCGCACCGTCCCGCTCCCAGCGCAGACCGGAGAAGCGATGACCCGCTCCGCCCCCAGCTTTTCCAGCAGCAGACAGACGCCCACCACGTCGGCCACCGCGTCGAGGCTGCCGACTTCGTGGAAATGGACCTCTGAGGGGGTAGTACCGTGGACCCTGGCTTCGGCCTCGGCGATGGCGCGGTAGACCGCCGCCGCCCGGGTCTTCACTGCCTCCGACACCGGCAGGTGGCCGATCTGGTGGAGAATGCCGTGGAGGCCGCAGCCGTGGTGATGGGGGTGGTCGTGGTCCTCATCATGGCCGTGGACAGTCACGGTGACGAGCTTTCCGGCAACGGAGCCGGATTTTTGCTCCATGTGATAGTGAACGCCGGGGATGCCGAGGCCGTTCAGCGCATCGAGGGCCGCCGCCGGATCCGGCAGCAGGTCGAGCAGCGCGCCCAGCAGCATATTGCCGGAGGCTCCCATCTTGCATTCGAGATACAGAGTTTTCATTCCGCCCCTCCCATGTGGTTGATGAGGCTGGCCTGATAAGCCGCTCCGAAGCCGTTGTCGATGTTGACGACGCTGACGCCGCTGGCGCAGGAATTGAGCATGGCCAGCAGGGCGGTCACGCCGCCGAAGGA
>CAMGPO010000107.1 GCA_946060825.1 uncultured Clostridia bacterium
CTGGGCGCAATGTCCAAATCCGATTCCAGTTCCTTGTAGATATTGACGAGAGATGGCGGAACCTTCACCCCGTCCCGGACCGAAAAGGCCAGGCCGTGGGCCTGTCCCGGCTCATGGTAGGGATCCTGGCCCAAAATGATGACCCGGACCCGGTCCGGCGGCGTCAGCGTGAACGCCGAAAACAGGTCCTCCCGGGGCGGATAGACCTCGCCGGCTGCGTATGCCGCGTCCACCCGCTCACAGAGCTTCGCCCAGTAGGGCTTTGTGAATTCCTTGTTCAGCAGGGGCGTCCAGGCGCCCAAAGCGGTGATATCCATGGCGGCCTCCTCAGGGGATAATCTTACTGGCCTTCAGATAGCGCTCCTCCTCGGAGAAGATGCAGCCGCAGTATTTCTGCATATAGAAGCCCAGCTCCCTGGCCCGCTCCTGGCCCTGGCGAAAGTAGGGCCGGAAGTCCCGGTAGAGGAATTCCACGCCGAACTCGGCGGCGGCCTTCTCCGCCGTCTCCCGCATCAGGTCATGCTTCTGGTAGGGGCTGATGAACAGGGAGGACGTAAAGCTGTCGAAGCCCCGTTCGGCGGCATACTGGGCCGTGCGGCGGAAGCGCATTTCGTAGCACTTGACGCAGCGGCCGGGGATATCGCCGCAGACCTCCCGGACAAAGGGCCGCAGGCCGTAGTCGTTCTGCTCCACCAGGGGCAGGCCGATGGAGGCGGCGTAGTCCCGGAGGGTGTTCCGGCGGCTGCGGTATTCGGTAAAGGGGTGGATGTTGGGGTTGTACCAGTAGCCGGTGACGTCGATCCCCTCCTCACGCAGGGTTTCGATGCACATATTGGCGCAGGGCGCACAGCAGATATGGAGCAGGGTTTTCATGGCGGACACCTCGTTGTCAGATTGCCTTCATTGTAGCACAAAACCGGCCTTTTGCCAACCACTGTGCAAATCGTACAAAAACAGCCGGACATATTTGGATCTCCATTGGGCAAAACAACGCTAAAAATTATTGGACAAACCTGAAAAAAAGTGGTATGATCGGAAAAATACAATTCAGAAAGGGATGGGCCTATGCCGACATACACAGAAAGCTACGCAGGAAAGATCAACCGCAAGCTGCTGAAGAAGCAGCGGATCATCGCCGTGGCAGCCGGCCGGGAGCCGGCAGACCTGGTGCTCAAGAACGCCACTTACCTCAACGTATTCAGCAATGAGCTGTGCCGGGGCGACATCGCCGTGGCCGAAGGCCTGATCGTCGGCATGGGCGAATACAGCGGCACGCGGGAGGTGGACGTCAGCGGCAAGGTGGTCTGCCCCGGCCTGATCGACGCCCACATCCATCTGGAAAGCTCCCTCGTCTCGCCGACGGAGTTTGCCAAGGCCGTCCTGCCCCACGGCACCACCACCGTCATCACCGACCCCCACGAGATCGCCAACGTCATGGGCACCGACGGCATTGAGTTCATGCTGGAAGCCACCGAAGGTCTGCCCATCGACGTCCACTTCATGCTGCCCTCCTGCGTCCCGGCGACGCCGCTGGACGAATCCGGCGCGAACCTCGACTACCGGGCCATCGACTCCTTCTACGACCACCCCCGGGTACTGGGTCTGGCCGAGATGATGAACTACGTGGGCATCATCAACGGCGACAGCACGGCGGTGGAGAAGATCGTGGCCTCCCAGTCCCACCACAAGAAGATCGACGGCCATGCCCCCGGCCTCAGCGGCAAGGATCTCAACGCCTACATCTCCGCCGGCGTCTACTCGGATCACGAGTGCGCCACGCTGGAGGACGCCCTCGAAAAGCTGCAAAAGGGCCAGTTCATCATGATCCGCGAGGGCACAGCGGCCCGGAATCTGGACGCCCTGCTGCCTCTGCTGGTACCCCAGTACTACTCCCGCTGTATGTTTGCCACAGACGACAAGCACCCCAGTGATCTGCTGGAGGGCGGCCACATCGACTACATCGTCCGCCGGGCCATTCAGGCTGGCGTCGATCCGATCATCGCCGTCAAGGTGGCCAGCCACCACGCGGCCCGCTACTTCCTGCTGAACAACAAGGGCGCCATCGCCCCGGGCTATCTGGCCGACTTCGTGGTCGTGGACAGCCTCGAGCACTTCGAGGTCGAGCAGGTCTTCAAGCGGGGCAAACTCTGCTTCAAAGATGGCAAGGTCACCGCCTTTGAGACGCCGCAGGTGGACGAGATGCTCCACCGCAACGCCCGCGACACCTTCCATGTTGCCCGGCTGACCGAGGCCGACTTTGCCGACAGCCGCCCCCGGGGCGTCATCGGCATGGTGCCCGGCGAGATCGTCTCCACCGACGAGGGCTACGCCGACCGCATCGACCTCGACCGGGATATTCTGAAGATCGCCGTCATCGAGCGGCACAAGAACACCCACCACATCGGCATCGGCTACCTCAAGGGCTACGGCCTGAAGCGGGGTGCCGTGGCCACCAGCATCTCCCACGACTCCCACAACATCATCGTCGTGGGCGCGAACGAGGCGGACATGGCCGCGGCGGCCAACCGGATCGTGGAGATGCACGGCGGCATCACCGTGGTGGAGGACGGCCAGGAGCTGCGCGGCGTCCAGCTTGAGATCGCCGGCCTGCTGAGCGAGCGCCCCCTCCGGGAGGTCAACGACGACTTGGAGGCGGCCAAGGACGCGGCCTTCACCCTGGGCGTCAGCCGGGAGATCGACCCCTTCATGACCCTGAGCTTCATGAGCCTGCCGGTCATCCCCCAGCTCCGGCTTACGACCCGCGGCGTCGTCGACGTCATCACCCAGCAATACGTCTAAACAGGCAAAAAGGAACGGCACGAGATCGTGCCGTTCCTTTTTTATGCCGTCAAAGCCGCCAGCAGGCACCGGCAGCCCTCCAGAATGTCCTGATAGGCCGCCTCAAAGTCGCCGGTGTACCAGGGATCGGCCACGCTGTCATTGCGTCCCGCGTATTCCAGCAGCAGATGCACCTTGCCCGCCGGATCGCCGCCCAGCAGCCGGTCGAGCCAGCGGCGGTTCTGCCGGTCCATCAGGAGAATATAGTCGGCGGATTCGTAGTCGGCCCGGGTGATCTGCCGGGCGCGGTGCTCCCCGAAGGCTACACCCTTTTCCCGCAGCTTGGCTCTGGCCGGCGGGTAGAGATCGCTGCCCAGTTCCTCCCGGCTGACGCCGCAGGAGTCGATCTCAAACTGCCCGGCACAGCCTGCCTCCCGCACCAGTTTCTTCATCACAAACTCCGCCATCGGACTGCGGCAGATGTTGCCGTGGCAGACAAAAAGCACCCTTGTCACAGTTGTTATCCTCCCAAAATGCCGTGGTTTGCAACGATTTGCCGCGATTTGCCACGCATATTTGCCGCCGCTTTATTTCACAGAAATCCGCCAGAAACGCAAAACGCGGCAAATCGTTGCAAGTCAAAGCCTTGAATCGTAGTCTCCCGGTAGTCGGATACGGGGTATTCGAATACCGGGATTTGTGATTATTCTATCATAAAACCGGCCAGTAGTCCATAAGCATCAAGCAGCGCATGATACGACGAATAATGCTCCCTGCACAAGCGCTGGGATGATTCGACCTGCATGGCTTATCTGAATCACAATACGCCTTTGCTGCGGCTTCAAAGAGGCAGCGTATCACAATTTATTTCACGGCTATTCTCCTCATCAACCACACGAATCAGCTGCACTCCCTCCAGATCAACTACTTCTCTGTGCGGCTGTCCGAAAAAGCACATCCCAAACCCTTGCTCATTGGCCGCAGGATAGACCATTACGGCACCATCTGCCATTTTTCCGTTGCAGATACGTTCCCAAAGCAGCTCACGGATTCTGGCATTCACATTGCCAACAAACACACCTGGTTTCAACTCCAAAAACCAGCGATTCAACTCACCGCGCAGCCCGGGTTTGGCGTTATCAAAGACAAATACAGTCATTCACTGCCTCCTAATGTATCAGCAAAACTGTATCCGCCATCCACTGTGCCCTTGTTGTCATCCCAAAGATTCCCCGCTCCAATGTCGTTGGTATGCTCCTCCGGCGCTGCATGCAGGATTCTGAAAATGTCATCCGGGATTCGACTCAGTAGGCGTGTCTGATGGAAGTACTTTCTGCAGGCCATTCGAACTTCCCGATCAAAACTATCGATACTGTCTTTCTTACTTACTACTTCAAAGGCAGCCGGAATTGTAGTTTCCGTCTTGTAGAGGTCGGCAATGTCATACACAAAGGAAAGCTGTTTTCCGGTATGCACAAAACCAAGTGCCGGAGAAAAACCAAGCGATACGATTGCCGCATGGCATACTCCATACAGCAGCGAGTTCCCAATAGAGAGCGCACGGTTGACGGGATCTGATTCATCCCATTCATCCCGCTTATAAGAACGTTTTTTCCACTGTACCCCTGCGGATTTTGCCGCCAGCGCATAAGCTTTTTTCACGCGTATGCCCTCCATGCCGCGAATCTGCTGAAGCGTCATCCTGCTTGTGTTGAAACCGGGGAACCGAATTGCATACATCTCCCTTACGACCGCCATATGAAGCACATCGTCCATGCAGGCCCTGGCCTGTGCCAGAATGTTCGCGGCGCTTCTGGTTTCACCCAGGCCAGAGGCATAGAACCGGCCAATTCCCTCACCGCACCAGATGACCATGCAGCCGAATTCCGCCATGATCCGAATTGCCGCGTGTGTAACGTTTGTACCCGGCCCAAGCAAGAGGCATGTCACACCGGAAACAGGGATCGGCGTTCTGCCCTCTTTCGAGATTGCAACAATTGCGTTTTCATCTCGTTCAATAATCGCGTGTTCCAGATAAAGATAGGAAACACTGTCACGCAGTTTTGGAAGCTCCTGATAATTCAAATACTACCTCCTGTTAATTCTGCATCTTCGTTGTGTCGCAGAGCATATGCGATTGCAGCACGCTGAAGTGGTACAGGCATCCGATTCATCCCCACGTGCGTGGGGTTCATTCCCTCCTCGCCATGAGTTTCCCATAGCTGATCGGTTCATCCCCACGTGCGTGGGGTTCATGGAAAAGCGTTCTCCGTTCCGGTTCTTTCCACACGGTTCATCCCCACGTGCGTGGGGTTCATTTCTGCGGGATCAGGCTCCACATGGAGACGTGCGGTTCATCCCCACGTGCGTGGGGTTCATTCCCTCCTCGCCATGAGTTTCCCATAGCT
>CAMGPO010000108.1 GCA_946060825.1 uncultured Clostridia bacterium
GGAGCCCGACGGTTTCCGGATTGCCGAGTGGAAGCCACGGATCGGCCCGGTAGTAGGCGTACCCCAGAGCGGCCAGGCGACCGTCCGCCAGCGCGGTGACTTTGCAGCAGTCGCTGACTGGGCGTCCGTTGTGCCGCGGGGGGAACATCCGCTTCGGCACACTCCAGGTTCTTCCTCCGTCACTGCTGCGGGAGAGGTGGCTGGCCGCGTCCACGCTCTCAAAGGCTTCGCCGATGGAGTGGGCGGCCAGGAGGGTGCCGTCGCCGCACGCGCAGAGGAAGGGGAAGGCGCTCTGACGGCTGCGGAGCTGGGGCAGAGGATTGTCATAGATGAAGGAAAGCTCTGAAATTCGCATGGTCGATCACTCCTGACTGGTCGATTCGTAGTGGACGGTGACGCGCCGGATGCGCGGCGTGCCGCAGGAACATTTGGCGCAGAGGGACAGGCGATACTGGATCACGCCGGAAAGGCCGAGGGCCGAGAGATCTTCTCCCACGCGGACGGACTGCCAGGGCGCTTCGGAGAGGCCGTCTTCGGTTTCGGCGGCACGAAGCTCTGTCTCCACCCAGGAGGTGGAGGTACATTCGCCGTCCCAGATCAGGGATGTTACACGGGCGCCCGTCGGAAGCCGGTATGCCTCGGAGACGTAGCGCTCCCGGTCACCCCGGTCCAGAATGTTGCCGGGATCCACCGTGCTCATGCCGTGAGGGCCGACGGTGGGCAGCACGGTCTTTCGCTCCTCAGAGAGGCCGCCAGGGCCGCCCCAGAAGATGAAAGACTCTGACATATGGTTGCCGTACTTCTTGTGGCAGGCGACCGCCAGGTCGGTATAGCCGTCTCCGTTGAAGTCGCCGGAGACGCAGCCAGAGCCGGAGTGGTTGAACAGGTAGCGGACGATTTCCACGCTGTAGGAGCCGTTGTCGCCGGGGTACAAGTAGGACAGCAGATCCCGGGATCGGCCGTTGTTGTAGGCAGTAGCGTAGATATCCAAACTTCCGCTGCCGCTGTAGTCGCCAACCGTTACAGAGTTGGCGCAGCTGACCGGAAGCTGCATTTTCCGGTTTTCCTGATATCCGTCCGGCCCGCCCCAGTAGACGGTGACATAGGACTCATAGAAGCTCTTTTTGCCAATGGACTGGTGCTGGGCCAGGATCAGATCCGGCCAGCCGTTTCCGTTCAGATCCGCGACGGAGGCGGAGGCGACGCCGTCGGTCAGCAGGGCGGTCATCCGCTCTTTGGAGAAGCCCTCCGGCCCGCCCCAGAAGATGAAGCTGCGCGGGCCGCAGATTTCCGAGACAAACAGATCCAGCCAGCCGTCACAGTTGAAGTCCGCCGCCAGAACCCAGCGCACCTGGCCGTATTCCTCGATGAGCTGCCGCTCCTCCTCGGTCTGGAACTGGCTGATGTCCACGTCTCTGCCGATTGCCTCAGGGACATAGCCGTCATCGGGGCCGAGGACGATGCGGGTGCAGTTGTCAAGGGAATAACCGTTTTCGCTGCCATGGAAGATGCGGAGCTCCCGGTTGTTGAAGCCGCCGAAGGCCAGGTCGAGGTAGCCGGACTTGCGGAAGTCGCCCAGGGCGACGCCGTGGGAGCGCACCGTGGGGATCCTGACGAACCGGTTGGGATCCACGCCGGTGCCGTCGTTGCGGTAGAGGTAGCTGCCGTCGTCCCGGTAGGGGGCGTCCTCGAAGCAGTTGCAGACCAGAACGTCCACATTGCCGGTGTCGAAGAAGTCGCACATGACGCCGTCGACGGCGGAATGGGCCGGCAGTTCCAAACGGCGCTCCGGGAGGTAGCCGTCAGAACCGCCCAGGTAGATGTAGATGTTCTCGCCGCCCTCGCGGCGATTCATTTTGTGGTTGAGCATGACGACCTGCGACTGGTCTCCCCCGGCGGGATAACCGGCAAGGATTTTGGTGCTGTCGCCGCCGGTAAGCGTCAGGATGGGGACGGCGCCCTGTTCCGAGACGCGGTAGACCGGGCAGGGGACGTCCTGCTCGATGCGCTCGCCGGCACGGCTGACGATCAGCGCCGGGCCGTCCAGATCGGCGATGGTGACGCCGGCGGCGCCCCGGACGGGGATGTGCAGGCAGGTGTCCTCCCGCAGGCCCTCCGGGCCGCCCAGATAGACCCGGCAGTCCGCCGTCTCATCCCGGTCGGCAAAGACCGCGACGGCCAGATCGTCGAATCCGTTCCCGGTGAGATCGCCGGCGGCGGCGGAGACGGCCTGCGGACAGGCAAACCACTGCACCCGGCGGATTGTCCGGTTGTTGTCACAGGTGTAGAGCGAGAAGCCGCCGTCCTCCACGGCAAACAGGTAGCTGGTTTCGCCGAGGGAGAGCACCGCGGGCTTCCAGCCCATGTCGTACTCCACCACGTTTGCCGTCGAGCCGGTGCCGGCAGTGCGCGACGCCTCAGCGGTACAGGGGAGCCAGACAATGGGTTCTGTACGGAGGCCCTCCGGACCGCCGAAGAGAACGCCGACCCTGCCGTCTGCGGCGCGGAAATAGAGGTCGCAGAACCCGTCGCCGTCCAGATCGGCCGCGGCGGCCGCCGCCAGATTCAGCGGGACATCCGTGAAGCAGGACGGAGCGAAGCCCCGCTCCTCCTGATAGAACACGCGAAGCTGCCCGGCAGAGAGGAACACCAGATCCATACGGCCGTCGCCGTTGAAATCGCCGGCGCAGACGCCGATGGATGCGGGGGCGGGAAGCTCCATCCGGTTCTGCTCCGTCAGCCCCTCCGGGCCGCCGAAATAGAGAATGGCGGGAAGATCCGTGTGGGTGCCGTTGTGCTGGCAGGCGAGCACCAGATCCTCATAGCCGCTGCGATGCAGATCGCAGAACAGTCCGTCGAAGGTGCCGCCCGAGGGGAGAGCAACGTGCCGGGTGTCGGCGGGGAGATTGGGGTAGACGGGAATGGGAGGCCGCTCATACATACTCTGGCTGCAGGCAAAGAGCAGATCCGGATGGCCGTCGCCATTGATATCGTACTGGAAGATCCGCTGCAGTGTTCCTTTTTTTGAAACATAGAGGTTTTGTCCTCCGTTTTCCATGGTACCCCTGGAAAAACCGTCAAAACCTTCCGTGACCCATTTCATAAATGATCCTCCTTTTGACGTTATCCACCCCAGGCGGGTTTGTAACGGCCGACATCCTTGCCGCCGATGCGAAGCAGCCGCACCTGTCGGTAGAGCGTTCCCTCGCCGGAGTCGAAGTCCGGCAATTCCTCCCGGTGGCCCAGGCGGCGCATCATCGACCACTCTGCTCTGCCGCGCACGCGGCTGTAGGTGTCCCAGAGGCTGATGTGGCCGCAGCCGCAGTTGTAGAGCTCCAGCGCCCGGCTCCGGTATTCCTCCGTGGTCATATGGCGCGGCATGATCTCGAGATAGACGGTCACGCCGTGCTCCTTCTCCAGACGCATGAATTCATCCACCCGCTCTTGCTGCGTGGCGGGACCGCGGGGAACGCCCCGGGAGTCGGCCATCGGCGGCAGGAAATTGACGTCCTGCATCCGGTAGATCAGGTTGTCCTCCCGTTCGCGGGCATATCTGGTGTATTTCTCAAGGTCGATGCGGCTGGGATCGCCGTCCTGCCAGACGTCGCCGTCCAGCACCTCGCGGATCCGCTGGGGGTAGCTGATGACAGCGGTGATCAGACCCTCCCGCGCCCAGGTCTCCGGGTCGATGCCGATGTGCCGGCAGTCCCAGAGGCTGAACAGCACGCGGGCGTGGAGACCGATCTTCCGATCCGGGCAGACCTCGTCCAGACGGGCGCGGAGACGGCGTACAAAGCCGGTCATGACCTCGCAGCGGAGAGCCGTGATCCGCTCATCATCCAGGGGCAGATAGCGGGGATCCTCTCCGTAGCGCGCCTGGAACAGTTCCACAAAGGGCGGCTCGAACAGGACATAAGGCACGCCCCGGTTGCAGATCATCTCGACGGCGTCGCAGCCGGTTCGGGCCATGTTGGTGAACTGATCGAGCATATAGTCCTGCACCTCGGGGTAGATGTAGGAGAGGGCGTCGATGGGAAGACCGTCGCGGTCGATGCAGCGCAGCTCGGGATGCTCCACGGCAAAGACGTTGGCGAAATACATCTGGTCGTCCGGGAATTCCAGACCCCAGGCGCCCATGCGGATGGACTCGCAGATTTTCAGACCCAGCCGGTGGCCATAGTCCGCCACATGGGACAGCATCTCCATGGTAAAGAAGGGCTTCAGTTTGGTCTGTACAGTGCGGTCACTATGGGAATAGAAGGCAAAATTGTCCACGTTGCCGGTGGAGACTTCGCCGTCAAAGAAGGTGATGTTCTCCATGGAGAACCACTCCACGTCCGAATCCACATATTCCTGTACGACCGTGCGCCATTGCTCCTTGTCCTCCAGGCCGTACATACAGAACATACCGTGCATATCGTTGGTGGCGTAGAGCCGCTTGGTATCAGTTCTCGCCCGGTCGGCCAGGTGGGCGGCCACCTCCTCGTCGGACATGGGTACCACCCGGATCCAGCCCAGCATCGCCGCGGCCGGATTGCCGCCGTGGTGCTTGCTGATCTCGATGGACTGGCCGGTCAGATCGGCGCAACGCCAAAAGGACTCCTCCATGGAGTGGAATTTCGGCGTCTGGGAGGGACTCAGAGAGAGATGCATGACAGCTTCGTCGCTAGTGAGCTTCAGTCCGACATAGTTCGGCTGATCCATCCACCGGGAGTAGGTGCCGAGGGCCACATAGATCCGGTACCAGCCGCTGAGCTGCAGTGGAAGTGTCACGGTCTCGGGCCGGCCGTCGAACATGGAGACCAGCATGGAGCCGGTCACATCCTTTGTCTCGTAGGGGACGGCGTTCCACTTGAACCGCTCCCGGGTGGACGAGATGTTTGCCGCCGGCGTGCAGAGCGCACCGAGATCGGAGAAGATGATTTCCTTGCGTTTTTCCATATCACACATCCTCCTGTTTATGGGATCAACCGCCCCAGGCGGGCTTATAGCGGCTGACGTCCTTTCCGGCGATCCGGAGGATGCGGACGTCGCGGAACAGCTCGCCCTCGCCGGAGGCATAGGCGGCCAACTCCTCTTTGTGGCCCAGGCGGCGCATCATGCTCCATTCGGGCTTGCAGGGCACCCGGCTGTAGGTGTCCCAGAGGCTGATGTGGCCGCAGCCGCAGTTGTAGAGCTCCA
>CAMGPO010000109.1 GCA_946060825.1 uncultured Clostridia bacterium
GTCGGCCGTATCTGCGGTACAGATCTTGTGTCCCCGGGCCTCGACAGCGCCGGTCTCATGGGTGGCGATGTGGGCGGTGGCCGGGGCGATCACGGCCTCCCAGGGGCGGAGAAAGGCGGAAATACAGGTAAAGTTGGTCAGCGTGCCGCCGGTCAGAAAGTGGACGTCGGCCTCCGGACAGGAGAAACGGGCCCGGAGCTTGTTCGCCGCACCGGTGCAGTAGGGATCCAGACCGTAGCCAACGGTGGATTCCAGATGCGTTTTCTGCAGGGCTTCCAGAACCTCGGGCAGCGCGCCCTCGGAATAGTCATTTTTGAAAAAAATCATAAAGGTGCCTCCATATCGGACTTCCATCTATACTATATCGCGAAACAGACAGTTTATCAAGGAGGTTTGACAAAAGTCCTTCCGCTGGGTACAATAACAGATAGAATGGAGGAGATACCAATGGATGCCAAATATCGTTCTCAAATTGAAGCTTATTTTGAACAACAGCAGACGCAGCTCCTGCAGGATCTGACCGAGCTGGTTCGGATTCCCAGTACCCGCGGTGAGGCCCAGGAAGGTATGCCCTACGGCGTCGGCCCGGCCATGGCCCTGCGCAAGGCGGCAGAGATTCTGGAGCGGGCCGGCTTGCGGGTGCAGACCTACGACGGCTGTGTCGTGTCCGGCGACCTGACGGAGCTGGAGCCGGGGCTGGATATCCTGGCCCACCTGGACGTTGTGCCTGCTGCGGACAACTGGACGGTCTGCCAGCCCTATGAGCCGGTGCTGATGGACGGCAAGCTCTATGGCCGCGGGACCATCGATGACAAGGGCCCAGCCATCGCCGCTCTCTATGCCATGACCTGTGTTCGGGAGCTCGGCGTGCCGCTGAAGCGGAATGTCCGCCTGATTCTCGGCACCGATGAGGAGTGCGGCAGCAGCGACCTGCCCCACTACTACGGCAAGGAGCCGGAGGCCCCCATGACCTTCACGCCCGATGCCAGCTTCCCCCTCATCAACACCGAGAAGGGCCGCCTCTGCGGCGAGCTGGACGGTGCTTTCCTGCGGGATGACCGGCTGCCCTATATCGCCTCGGCGGAGAGCGGCAGCAAGAGCAACGTCATCCCCGAGTCGGCGAAGGCCGTGGTCGTAGGTCTGACGGAGGAGGCCCTGCAGCCGCTGCTGGACGCGGCGGCGAAGCGGACGGGCGCTGCCTTTGCGGCCAAAGCGGAACAGGGCGCCGTCACAATCACCTGCAAGGGCGAGGGAGGCCACGCCGCCATGCCGGAGCTGGCCAACAATGCCCTGACCGCCATGCTGGACCTGCTGGCTGGTCTGCCCTGCGCCGACAGCGAGGGCTTCCGGCAGGTGCAGGCCCTGCACCGCTGCTTCCCCCACGGGGACTACCGAGGCGAGGCTCTGGGCGTCGCGATGCGGGATGAACTCTGCGGCGCGTTGACCCTGTCCGCTGACCTGCTTCGCATCGACGAGACGAGCGTCTACCTCTGCTTTGACAGCCGCTGCCCCACATGCTCGACGGAGGAGAATACCAAGCTGGTCATCCGCGACCGTCTGGCGGCAGAGGGCCTGACCATGCGGGATACGGAGATGGTGCTGCCCCACCATGTCAGCGCCGACTCCGACTTTGTCCGGACGCTGCTGCGGGCCTATGAGGACTGGAGCGGCAAGCCTGGCCGCGCGGAAGCCACCGGCGGCGGCACCTATGTCCACGACCTCAAGAGCGGTGTGGCCTTCGGCTGCGAGATGGAGGGGATTGACAACCACCTCCACGGCGCGGACGAATTCATCACGCTGGAACAGCTGATGCTCTCCGCCAAAATCTTCACCCAGGCCATCCTGGATCTCTGCTGCTGAGTCCGGAAAGGGGCCTTCGCCTTGAAGAAAGAAACAGAACCGGAAAAGAAAAAGAGCCCGGCCCGGGAGGCGCTGAGCTGGGTGCTGACCGTCGTGGTTCCAGTGGCGATCGTGCTGGTACTGAACCTGTGGGTCTGCAAGCTGGCCATTGTCAACGGCGATTCCATGTATCCAACGCTTCATGACCGGGACGTCCTGCTCATCTGGATGCTGAACGCCCAGCCGGAGCAGGGGGATATCGTCGTCATCAACACCCCGGAGAGCGGCGTCATGCACGGAGACCGCCTCGTCAAGCGGGTCATCGCCACGGCGGGTCAGAGCGTCCACATCGACTATGACACGAACACGGTCTATGTGGACGGCGAAGCCCTGACGGAGGAGTACCTGAATCCGGAGGAGTCGGATCCCATGGCAGCGGTCTACGGCGCAACGGATCTGACGGTGCCGGAGGGCTGCGTCTTTGTCCTGGGGGATAACCGGAATCACTCCAGCGACAGCCGGGATCCGCGGATCGGCGTGATCGCCCTGGAGGACGTTCTGGGCGTGGAATTCCTGTGCATTCCTTGTGGGAAATGGTTCCAATGAAACAGACCGCGCTGCACAGAAATGTGCGGCGCGGTTTTTTCTATGGATTGGCGCGCAGGGTGCGGAGCCAGCTCAGATCCTCGCGGGAGACCGTGCCGGTCAGCGTCAGCAGCAGGAGGTCAAGGGTCAGGTAAATCCCGCCCAGCAGCAGGACGGAAACCGAGGTCTCCGGCCCGCATTGACCCAGAAGCCGCACTGGCAGTACCGCCGCCAGGGCCAGGAGCGGAACCTTCAGGGGAAAGGACAGCCTGATGGGGTAGCCAGTCACCCGGATCAGCCGCTGAAGACTGAGCCAGAAGTTCAGCAGGTGGGTGACGGTGAAGCTGAAAAGGAAGCCCGCGATGCCCCAGCGGGGCAGGAGGAAGAAGAGGAACAGGACGTCCAGAAAGGAGGTCAGGGTGTTGTAGCGGACGCAGTGGAGCTGTTGGCCGAGGCCCTTGTGCATCCCGTCCACGACGGCGTCGAGGTAGAGCACCAGCACCATGGGCGCGAAAAAGCGGATGTAGCGCCCGGCTTCCCCGTTCTGATAGAGAAGCTGCCCCAGCGGCTCCGCGAGGCAGGTGAGCAGTCCGGCAACGGCGGCGGCAAAGATCAGGCCGAGGCGCAGGCAGCGGTCCGTCAGATGCAGGATGCGGGCCTTGTTTCCGGTGGCCCTGCAGCGGGCCAGCTCCGGCACCAGCACGTCGGAGAGGGAGAAAAGAATGGCCGAGGCGAAGGTGATGACCGGGAACACCATGCCGTGGATGACGCCGTAGGTAGCCTTGGAGCGCTCCCCGGAGGCGCCGTACTGCCGGAGGCCCCGGGGGATCAGCAGATGCTCCAGAGTGGAGAGGCCGGAGCGCAGATATTCGTTGACGGCCAATGGGCCGCAGAGGCGAATCAGGCGGCGGCCCATATGGAGGCCGCTGGGAGCGGGCGAAAAGCGGCGGCAGTCGGCGCAGTAGATGCCGTACATCACGAGAAAGCTGGCGGCGCAGGTCAGAGCGCTTCCGGCGAAGATGGCGCAGCAGGCCTGTTCCACGCTGTCTCCGGCCAGGCGGAGAAACCACACGGTCAGCAGAACAGAGGCGAGCCGCTCCGCCAGTTCAATCAGGACCATCTGCCGCACCTTGCCGCAGGCGGTGAAACAGCCGGTCAGGATGGAGGTCAGGCAGGAAACCGGGAGAAACAGGCCCAGAAGCTGGAGGCTGGGAACGGCGCGGGCATCTGCAATCCAGCGCCCGGCCAGCCAGGGAGCCAGACGGATGAGCAGCAGACCGGCGGCGGAGCTGAGGATGAGGCCATAGCCCATGCACCAGGAGACGGCACTGCGGACGCCGCCGGTGCGGCCCCGGCCGAATTCCTCGGCGGTCAGGTACATGGCGGCGACGCGGACTCCGGCGCAGCCAAGGGTCATGGCCAGCATCCCCACGGAGGAGATGAGCTGCATCAGCCCCAGACCGGCAGCCCCCAGCCGGGCGGAGAGGTAGACCTGGAACAGCATGGAGACGAAGCGGATTGCCAGATTCGCCGCCGTCAGCAGCAGGGTACTCCGCGCGATTGAGGTTCCGGACAAAGAATCACCCCCTCGTCCAGCCTATGCGGGACCAGGGGGCGGCAGAATCAGAATTCTCCGGCAGCGTACATCAGGGCGGAGAGGGCACAGAGGGGCGCCGTCTCACAGCGGAGGATGCGGCTGCCCAGGGTGCAGATGTTCAGACCGGCCTTCCCGGCGGCCTCCACCTCGGATTCCTCCAGACCGCCCTCGGGGCCGGTCAGCAGGGCGGCGGTGCGGAAGCCGGGCGCGGCCTCGATGGCGGCACGGAAGGTGCGGCTTCGCTCGTTTTCATAGAAGAGGACGGGCAGGTCGGCGTTGGCGGCTTCGGCCAGGGCGGCGGCGTAGGAGGGCAGCATCCGCACCTCGGGAATGCGGCCCCGACCGCTCTGTTCAGCGGCGGAGGCTGCGATTTTCTGCCAGCGCTCCAGCTTCTTGCGGAGGGATTTCTCGTCGGGCCGGGAGACGCAGCGGGCCGAGGGGAACGCGACAACCGCGTAGACGCCCAGCTCCGTGGCCTTCTGGATGACATGCTCCAGCTTGTCGGACTTTGGGAAGGCCATGTAGACCGTGACCTCGACGGCCGGTTCCGCCAGGGAGGCGTCCCGGGACTGGACCACGAGACTGATGCGGCCCTCGGACACATCGGAGACGATGCAGCGGCAGTCGGTGCCGCGGCCGTCGCAGACGGTCACGGCGTCGCCGTTTTTCAGCCGCAGCACCTTGGCGTGCTGGTATTGTTCGCCGGTCAGAACCATGAAATTGTCCTGCATCTCCTCCGGCGGGAGAAAAAATTTCGGCATGGGGGCTCCCTTCTGGCATCAGAGCGGCTCTGCACTCTGGCTGGATTGTTTCCCGCGCGTATCCTTTGCGGTATTGATAGACGCGATCAGCATCCGCTTGATTTCCTCTGCCAGTGAAAGCAGTTCATCATAGAGGCCTGTAACCTTGTTGGTGCGCTTGAGCAGCGTCAGCCAATAAATGCTTTCACCGGTTTCTTTCAGTGCAATGTGCAGTTTGGCAATGAAATTTGCCTTGCTGCTGCCATAGACCGCCTCATTGATATTCGCGCCAACACTGGTTTCGGAGCGCAGAAGTTGTTTTGCAAGTGTGGTATCATTGTGGGATTTGGAAAAATCTTCGTAGTATAGAACGATTTCAGATGCAAAATCAAGGGATTTTTCGAGAAGCGGGCTGCTCA
>CAMGPO010000110.1 GCA_946060825.1 uncultured Clostridia bacterium
TCCCTCCCGGTTCAAGTACCTCAAGGACTGCCTGTGAGTCTTCACAAAAAATTTTCTTGACATTGGCGCAAAATACCGTATCATAAACAGAGAAAATATGATTGTAAGGGCAGGGCCGCGCCTGCGGCTGCCGCCTGATTTTCCGGAGGTAGAACCGAATGTTTGAGAAAATTTGTGATTATCTTTCCAAGCAGCTGGACATTGCAAAGGAGAGCATCAACGAGGACACCACCTTCGAGAGCCTGGGCATCGATTCCCTGGACATCGTGGAGATGGTTGTGGATCTCGAGGACGAGCTGGGCATCGAGCTGGAGCTGAACGACAAGATCACCACGATCGGCGAACTGGCTGAATTTGTGGAGAGCAAACTGTAAAAGATAACTACATAGCGCAAATCGCTTGTCACAGACGAATCCGGCCTGTGACAAGGTCGCACTAGTTGGGGAGATAGCGGTGCCCTGTAACCTGCAATCCGCTATAGCAGGGATGAATTCCCGCCCCAGGGCTTACACTGTGCTGTCTGACCCAGGTAAGCGGCGATGAGGAACCGGTCCTGCGCAACGGAATCCCGTGAACCATGTCAGGCGGGGAACCGAGCAGCATTAAGCGGATCCTTTCGTGTGCCGCGGGGTAGCCGTTTCTGAGCTGGCTGCCTGGGTAACGGGTGTAGTGTGGGTTCAAAGGCGGGTGTGCGATCTTGTCATGGGCCGGGTTTTGCCTTGCCAAACAGGGGAGGATTTGCTAAAATAGGCGGAGAAGGGGGAAGCATCGTGTACCAGGCGCTGTATCGGAAATACCGGCCCAGAACCTTTGACGAGGTCGTGGGCCAGAAGAGCATCACCCAGACCCTCAAGACCCAGGTGGCCTCGGGGCGGCTGAGCCATGCCTACCTGTTCACGGGTACCCGGGGCACCGGCAAGACCTCCTGCGCCAAGATTCTGGCACGGGCCGTCAACTGCGAGCACCCCGTCGACGGCAACCCCTGCAACCACTGCGCCGCCTGCCGCAGCATCGAGGAGGGCGCCTGCATGGACGTCCTCGAGATCGACGCCGCCTCCAACAACGGCGTCGACCACGTCCGCGCCCTGCGGGACGACGCCATCTATACTCCGTCGGAGGTTCAAAAGCGGGTCTACATCATCGACGAGGTCCATATGCTGAGTACGGCGGCCTTCAACGCCCTGCTCAAGATCATCGAGGAGCCGCCGGAGCATCTGATCTTCATTCTGGCCACCACGGAGCTGCACAAGGTCCCGGCCACGATCCTCTCCCGCTGCCAGCGCTTCTCCTTCCGGCGGCTGCTGCCGGAGGACATTGCCGCCCGGCTGGGCTACGTCGCCTATCAGGAGGGCATCGATCTCGAGCCGGAGGCGGCCCGGGTGCTGGCCCGTCTGGCCGACGGAGCGCTGCGGGACGGCGTCAGTTTGCTGGATCAGTGCGCGTCCTCGGCCAACGGGGCCGTGACGGCCCAGTTCGTCTACGACTGCCTCGGCCTCTCCGGCGAGCGGCTGACCCACGAGATGCTGCTCCACATCGCGAACCACGATACGGCCAAGGCCCTCAGCCTCTTTTCCCGCCTCTACGACGAGGGCAAGGACATGGGCGCCATGCTGGACGAGATGTGCAGCGCCGCCCGGGATTTGCTGATTCTCAGGACCGCGCCGAAGAGCGGCCTTGCCATGCTCTCCGGCGTCTGTACCGGCCCGGAGGCGGAACAGCTCGCCGGCCGCTTTTCCCAGGGAGAGCTGCTGCGGATGGTCACGATTTTGCAGGAGACCATGGCCGGTCTCTCCCAGACGGCCAACCTCCGCATCGACGCGGAGCTGTGTCTGATGAAGCTCTGCGGTCCGGCCCTACAGACCGACGGCGAGAGCCTCAATGCCCGGCTGACCCGGCTGGAGGAGCAGATCGCCAGCGGAACGCTGACGGTGCAGGCGGTCCCGGCCCCGGCGGCGGATCCCACGGTCTGGGAGGACGAGCAGCCGCCCTTCCCCGGCGACCTCGACGCCCCGGACGCAGAGGAGGAAGCGCCTGCCGCCCCTGCGGCGGAGACCCCGGCGGGCTTCTGGCCCGATCTGGTCAGCGCCCTGCGGGCGGAATTCCAGCCCCCGGTGCGGGGGTTCTTCGCGGTGAACGGCCCTATCACGCCGGTTTTGAAGGACGGCGTGCTGACCCTGGCCGCCGACAGCGAGTTTGTGAAAACGATGATCTCCCCGCCGGAGGTGCTGCAGACCGTGGGCCGCAAGGCCTCGGCCCTGCTGGGCCATCCCGTCCGGGCCGCGGCAGCCCTGCAGGGGCAGCAGTTCGCGGACGGCCATGACCGGCTGGAGGACGTCATTGCCCGCGGCAGCGCCCTGGGCGACCGCATGACGATCAAATAAAAATTTGAAATAAAAGGAGAAGGAAACGATGGCAAAAGGCGGATATCGCGGCGGCCCCATGGGCGGCGGCGTCAACATGAACATGATCCGGCAGGCCCAGAAGATGCAGCAGGAGATGCTGAAGATGCAGGCCGAGATGGAGACGAAGGAGTATTCGGCCACCGCCGGCGGCGGCGTCGTGTCGGCGGCGGTCAACGGCAAGCACGAGCTGCTGCGCCTGACCATCGATCCCGAGGCCGTGGATCCCGACGACGTCGAAATGCTCCAGGATATGGTGATCGCGGCGGTCAACGAGGCCATGCGCAAGGCCGAGAGCGACGCCTCTGCCTCCATGTCCAAGCTGACCGGCGGCATGAATCTGGGCTTCTGATGAACGGATTTCCCGCCGCCCTGGAGCGGCTGACCGAACAGTTTGCCCGGCTGCCCGGCATCGGCAGCAAGACCGCCCAGCGGCTGGCCTTTCACGTCATGGCTCTCCCGGAGGAGGACGCGAAGGAGTTTGCCGCGGCGATCCTCGACGCCAAACAGGCCATCCACACCTGCCCCGTCTGCCAGAACATGACCGACCGGGACATCTGCCCCATCTGCGACGATCCCCGGCGGGACAAGTCGGTGATCTGCGTGGTGGCGGAGCCGAAGGATGTCATCGCCATGGAGCGGGCCCGGGAGTACCAGGGCCTCTACCATGTGCTCCACGGCGTGATCTCGCCCCTGAACCACATGGGGCCGGACGACATCCGCATCCGGGAGCTGCTCGCCCGCGTGGGCGAGGGCGGCGTCCGGGAGGTCATCATGGCCACGAACCCCGACACCGAGGGCGAGGCCACGGCCATGTACATTTCGCGGCTGCTGCGGCCGTTAGAGGTCCGGGTGACCCGCCTGGCCTACGGCATCCCCATGGGCAGCCAGCTCGAGTACGCCGACGATGTGACCCTGCTCCGCGCCCTCCAGGGCCGGAGAGAGATGGACTGACGGCGTGCCGGGCCGTCGCGCCCTACAGAAAAACCTTCCTGTCATTCTGAGGAATGAAATGACGAAGAATCTCTTGCACCCGGCTCCGAAAGGATTCTTCGCTTCGCTCAGAATGACATGAGGGGTGGGCGCAGAAGATTCTTCGGCCTGCGGCCTCAGAATGACATCGATACCGTTTCTGTGGGGCGGGACCTGCGGGTCCCGCCGCTTGTTTTTCCCGAGAAAGGAACCTTGCATGGAACAAAAGACCTTACTGCAATATTTTGAATGGTATCTCCCCGAGGACGCCGGGCACTGGCGCAGGGCGGCTGCCGACGCGCACCACCTCCGGAGCCTCGGCTTCACCGACATTTGGCTTCCTCCGGCCTACAAGGCCACCGGCGGCGTCCACGACGTGGGCTACGGCGTCTACGACCTCTACGCCCTCGGAGAATTCGACCAGAAGGGCGGCGTGCCGACCAAATACGGCACGAAGGACGAATACCTCTCGGCCATCCGCGCCCTGCAGGGAGCGGGGCTGTCGGTCCTGGCCGACATCGTCCTCAACCACAAAATGGGCGCAGACTACAGCGAGGTTGTGGACGCCGAGACCTGCGCCGCCTGGAACCGGAATCAGGAGTCGCCGGACAAGCGGGAGATCTGCGCCTGGACAGGCTTCTCCTTCCCCGGACGGGCCGGGAAATACTCCGGTTTTCAGTGGAACCACACCCACTTCGACGGCGTGGACTGGGACGACCGGCGTAAGCAGCACGAGATCTTCCAGCTCGAGGGCAAGTCCTGGGACAACGAGGTGGACGGCGAGAACGGCAACTACGACTACCTGATGGGCGCCGACCTCGATATGGGCAACCCGGAGGTGGTCGCGGAGCTGGACCGCTGGGGTGCCTGGTATCTCGGGATGACCGGCGTGGACGGCTTCCGGCTCGACGCGGTCAAGCACATCCGCTTCACCTTCTACACCCACTGGCTCGAAACGCTGCGCCGGGACAGCGGCCGGCCGCTATGGGCCGTGGGGGAATACTGGAGCCCGGAGCTGGGCAGCCTGACCCACTATCTCGACCGCTGCGGCAATGTCATGTCCCTCTTTGACGTGCCGCTCCACGCCAACTTTGCCGCCGCCTCCTCCTGCGGCGGGACCTTCGACCTGCGGCGCATCTTCGCCGGGACGCTGACGGAGGCGCGGCCTTCACGGGCCGTCACCTTTGTGGACAATCACGATACCCAGCCGGGCCAGGCCCTCCAGTCCTGGGTGGAGCCGTGGTTCAAGCCCCTGGCCTACGCCATGATTCTGCTGCGGCAGGCGGGCACGCCCTGCGTGTTCTACGGCGACCTCTACGGCATTCCCCACGACGGCATCAAACCGGTCGAAGGGCTGGAAGCGCTGCTTCGGGCGCGGCAGGAGCGGGCCTGGGGCGAGCAGACCGATTACTTCGACGACTGCAACATCGTGGGCTGGACCAGGAGCGGCGACAGTGCCCATCCCGGCTCCGGTCTGGCGGTGCTGCTCTCCGACGGCCCCGGTGGCGAAAAAACCATGTGCATGGGCGTGGCCTTCGCGGGCCGGACCTTCGTGGATCTTCTGGGGAACTGTGCGGGTACCGTGACGCTGGACGAGAGCGGCTGCGGTGAATTCCGCACCGGGGGTGGCTCCGTGTCAGTCTGGGTCCCGGCGGGAGAATAAGATAGCAACGTCGTTCCGTCGTGCCCCCCTCCGGCCCTTCGGGCCACTTCCTCGGCGCTGCTGCATCTGCCACCGGCAGCGCAGCGCCTCGTCACCTCAAGGGGAGGCTTTTCGGGTTT
>CAMGPO010000111.1 GCA_946060825.1 uncultured Clostridia bacterium
GGAAATGACGCCTGCCGCCGAGAAGCCGGGACGGATGGAGAAGTTCTCCTTGTTGCCCTTGCCCACGATCCAGTAGTTCGCGATCAGGACGCCGGCCAGCGGGGGAATGAGGCCGGACATGAGGGACAGGAAGCCCTGGAAGGCGTTCAGCAGACCGAAGGCCGCCAGAAGGGTGCCGATGCCGCCGGCGATGGCGGTTGTGACCTTGAACTTGCTCTCGTCAAAGCCGAGCAGGTTGCTCAGGGCAAGGCCGCCGGAGTAGGCGTTGGTGACGTTCGTCGTCCAGGTGGCGAGCACAAGGGCGATCAGGCCGATAAAGGGCACGCCGAGGGACACCAGAATCGCGGAGATATCATACTGGCCGGTGACGATGCTCATCAGCGCGCCGGTGAGCAGCATGAACAGGCCAGCCGGAATCACGCCCACAATGGAGGACTTGACCACGTCGCCGCGGCTCTTGGCAAAGCGGCAGTAGTCTGCGGAGATGACGCCGCCGAGGGCGAAGGAGGCAACAACCATGGAGATGCCGAACACCATGCCGGCGGACGCTTCGGGGGCGTAGCCCGCGATGGCCGCGCCGCCGTCATTCGTGACGACGCCGGCGATGATGCCGTACAGGCAGACGATGACAAGGAGCGGAACCGCGATGTAGTTGAGCCACTTGAGGCCCTTGAAGCCGACGCAGGCCGTGACGAGCATGATGATGCCCCAAATCAGGGAGCAGACCGTCACAAAGGCGGGCGAAGCCTCCGTGCCCAGCATATTGGCAACCATGCTGGCGAAAGCGCTGCCGCAGGTAGCAGACTGGATGCCGAACCAGCCGACGCAGGCGATGGTAAGCAGAATGCCGATGATGTACCGCGCACCCTTTTCACCCAGCGCGCCGGAAGCCATAACCGACACGGGCAGGCCCGTATCGCACGCCTGCATACCAATGCAGATCATATACGCACAGATAAAGCCGTAGCCAATCAGGATGGACAGAACCATCTGCGTCAGACTCAGGCCGCCGCCTGCCAGCACGCCGCCGATCATCAGGCACGGCACGCAGATCATGCCGCCGGCCCACACAGCCGCAATGGACAGCCAGCTCTGCCGTTTGGATTCGTCAATGTGGAATCCGTTTTCCTGTTTCCCACTCATGAAAAACACCTCTTTCTCTCAGGTAACGCTCCGGGCCATCCCGGAGGCGCAGATAGTATACCATGGGGATGGGTGGAAGAAAACTGTCGGAACGGCAGAAAAAAAGCTTTAATCTTTGTCCTTTCGGACAAAGATCAAAGCCCAGTCTATCAGAGATTGCCTAGGCTTTCAGCAGCCGGTAGATGGCCGCGCTGCGGTAGAGCGCGATGGTCTCCGGCATTTTGCCGGGGCGGAAGCCGAGCAGGTCGGAAATTCGCTGCAGGCGGTACTTGATCGTATTTTTGTGCAGGTACAGAAGCTCCGCCGTCCGGGTGACGCTCAGATCGCCGTCCAGCAGGTAGGCGCAGAGTGTTCCGGCGAGGTCCAGCTCCTCTTTGTCCGTTTGGAGAATCGAGAGCGGCAGGGTCTGCTCCGCCGCGGCGGACTCTCCCTGCCCGATGCACCTGCGGCAGTCGGCGGCCAGCTCCAGCTCGCCGAGCAGGAACAGCCCCTTGTGGGGAAAGATGCGCCGGGCGTCGGCCAGGTTTCCCAGGGTCAGCACATAGGCCCGGCGGCAGTCGGTCGTCGTGCTGAGGCCGCTGCAGCGCACGACGACGGAGCCGGGACTCAGGGCCGCGGCGCGGCTCAGCAGCTCCTGCATCACCCGCTCCGCCTCTTTGAGGCTGTGAGGCGTACTCATGCACATCACGGGCTGGTCTTCAAATATGGAGCCAATCACCGTGTCGGCGCACTGGCGGGCCAGCTCCAGATCCTCCTCCATGCGGTGCGACACCAGCTCAGCGTCCTGTACGCCGCAGAGCATCCACAGCTCGTGGATGGAGGCGATGTCCACATGGAAAATGTCGGCCAGCCGCCGCATTTTCAGCGGCTCATCCTGCAAAATCGCCCGCACCAGTTCGTGGATGGCGACGGTGCCGTGCCGGCGGCCCCAGATGTTGATGCAGATTCGCGCGAGATCGGCGACTTGGTCGAGCAGCGTCTGGCTGAGGGGTTCGCCGTCGCGGATCAGGATCATCTGCAGGGGCTGCGTCAGGTCGGTATAGATCGGCAGCTGGTACAGCTCCGCGTGCTCAAAAAACTGGCAGGGAATCCGGAGGGGACCGGCAGGCAGCCGCATTTGTTCCACACCGGTCCGCACCACGTCCTCCATGCCCTGCGGCCAGCTAAACAGGTTGAGAATCTGCCGGTTCTCGTCGCACAGCACGACGGAGCAGGCCAGCTCCGCGCAGAGCATCTGCATCGCCGTATCGACGGTCTGCTGATGGCGGGGAACTTTCGAAATGCGCGCAAGGATGTCCGAGACCAGAGAGACATTTTTCGCCCGGTCCCGGAAGATGCACTCATTCACGTCGGAGATCAGGTTGCTGTAGCGCAGGTGCCGCTGCCCCTCCGGCATACAGATCAGCACGAAATCGAGCTGGTCGGCCAGGGCGATCAGCCGCTCATCCACCCGCGGCAGATAGACGCCCACATAGTAAAGCACCAGTCCGACCTCGCCGCCCTGGGCCAGGCGCACCAGATTTGAGCACTGGAGCTCCACGTTATCGATACAGTTGAGAAAGCCCGTGATGACCAGCTCGCTGCCGTAGGCGGTATTCTGGGGAAACACCTCCTTGGTCAGGACCTCCGGATTCACGGACTCCAGCACAGAGATCGAAGAGACCACCTTGTTCAGTCCGCCCCGGCCGCCCAGCACCTTCGCCTGCCGCATCGAGGGCAATTTCAGAATATCTTCCACCGTTACACTCATCGTTTCACCGCCCGTTTTTTTCTGTCTTTACCGTATCACATTTTTTGTCCGCCGGCAAGATACCGTTCACAGGGACACGCCGGTTTTCCGCAAACGCTAAACACGGTCCGGAAGTCTGCCGGTTGCATCTTTCCGCGCTTTCCTTTACAATAGCAGGGAATGGAGGGATTCTGATGGGCGGCATCATCGATTTGAACCGGTACGCGCACTGTCCGGACCCGAACGGAATGAGCCGGGCGGAGCTGCTGGATTATCTGGACGCGGTCCTCGCGCAGATCGGCCGGCTGGACGAGCAGGAGCCGGAGGACATGGACAGCGAGGCTTACGAAGACTGGGGCGACCGGCACGAAGCGCTGGAGGATCTGGCGGACGAGATCCGGGATCTTCTGGACGAGCCGGCGTATTCCGGCGGCTGATGTTCCGGACCGGAAGCAAGGCAAACACGGCACAGGACCGGGCGGTTTACGCTGCCCGGCCCTGTGCCGTTTGCCATACTGTGGAACCTGACAAAAACCGGCCGAAACTTTCTCCATTGCGCTTTCCGCAAACATCATGTAAAATAAGAATATCTAATAAATTTTTATTATCGTTTCAGGAACGGGGGAACATCAGTGAAAGGCTCAACGACGTTGAATCTCCGGCAGTTTTCAGAATTTCTGAGTCAGGTCTTCGGCTCTGCCTACAGCTTTTCCTACTATGACGCGGAGGATCTGGCCATGAACCGCGCCAGCTTCCGCATCGGAGAGAAAAGTATCCAGCAGGACATGGCCTGTACGGAACTGGTCCGGAAGCTCCGCCGGGAGGCGCCTGAGACTGGAGAGGATTATAAAATCCTTGCGGGTCAGGACAAGGCCGGCCGGTTCCGCACCCACATCTTTTATTGCAGGGAGCCGGACGGCGCCCTCTCCGGCGTCTTTCTGGTTTCCGAGAATGCCGGCGCCAAGGCAAACGTCCTGGCCGAGCTGGAAAAGCTGCTCAATCTGAAAACCGCCTGCGGCGCCGTTCCGGCGTCCTGCGCTGCGGCGCAGCCGGAATCGCCCTCGTCGCTGCCGGGCATGGTGCGGCAGATCATGAACGAACTGTCCATCGAGCCCAACGCCGTCCTGACGCCGGAGGAAAAGGCGACGCTGGTCCACGAGCTGCGGGAACGGGGCGCGTTCAACCTCAAGGGCGCCGTCCCCATTGTGGCACAGCTTCTCAACAGCTCCGCCCCGACGATCTACCGGTATCTGAGCAAGCTCGACCAGCGTCCCGCCGGCACCGTCGACAGTCTGGGCGAGTCTGTCCGCCTGCTGTAAAGGATCCGCCCATGAAGAAAAAACAACGGCTGCTGCGCAGCGTCGCCCGGGACGCCTTCGCGCTGGTAAAGCTGAACCTGGTGTTTTTCATCTGCTGCCTGCCGCTGATCTCTATTCCCGCCGCGCTGACGGCCATGACCAAGGTCAATATTCTGCTGCAGCGGGAGGAGCCGGTGTCTGTGGTCTCCGACTTTTTCCAGACCTTCCGGGATGAGTTTTTCGACTCCCTGCTGTGCGGTCTGGTTCTGGTGGGAGGGACCCTTCTGTTTGGCTACGTCTTCTGGTTCTATCAGACCATGGCGGTGGAGGGCAACGCCGCAGTCACCCTGCTGCGGGCCATGACGGCCCTGCCTTTGGTGCTGTGCTACTGCGCCGCGTGCTACCTCTGGGTCATGAACGCGGTCGTGGAGCTGTCCTTCGGTCCGCGGCTGCGAAACGCCCTGTCTCTGACGGTGGTGAGCCTGCGCTCGACCCTGTTCTGTCTGGCAGCGGGCCTTCTCTTTGGCAGTCTGGCCACCCTGGGTATGCCCTACGCCTCCCCCTTTTTCATCGTGGCCGGGTTTTCCCTGTGGAATTACTGCTGTACCTTTTATACCCTTCCCGCCGTGGATCAATATATCCTGGAGGAGGATCAGCCATGACGCTCACCGTCCGAAAAAACTATCTGGTCGTCCCGACCGCGCCCCAGGCGCCGGTGCGCCGCGTCCGCTTTCTGGCAGAGCAGCAGTGTGTTCTGGCCCTGGATCTTCAGGCGGAACCGCTCCACCCCATGTTTTTCGCATTTCTCGACATGAGGCCCTGGATGGGGATGGAGCTGGAGCTGGAGGGACTGCCGGAGCTTCCCCTTCGGCAGACCGATGAGATCGACCTGCCGGACCTGTATCGGGAGCCGTACCGTCCGAGGATTCACTACACCCCCAAATGCGGCTGG
>CAMGPO010000112.1 GCA_946060825.1 uncultured Clostridia bacterium
GCGAAAAATCCGAGTATTTTACCGGCTTTTGGGATCCTGGGCTTCATCGCGCGGGAGGATTCCGATATGCCATTTTTGCAACCGTGCCGTCTTTACGCGCTGCGGCGGGCCTGAGCGTCCAGCAGCTCCTTCGTCAGGCCGACGCGGTTTGTCTTGAAGTGGAAGAAGGGACGGCTGGGAACGGAGAGGATCTCAACCGGGCGCATATGGGGCTCCAGCGCCTCGTTGACCTGGTCGCGCACGCTGTCCACACTGTAGCCGTCCTCCAGGGCGACGTACAGGTAGGGCAGGAAGCAGCCGGGATGGTCCCGGTCGGGGATGACCACGAAGAACTCGTCGTCGATGCCCTCGATCTCCGCGTCCGCCACCTGGTTCTCCAGATGGAGGGTGTCCAGATAGCCGCCGCCGTGGCGCGGGCTCTTGCCGCGGGACAGGACAAAGACGTTGCCGTCCTCGTTCATGTAGCCGGTGTCGCCCATGTGGAGCCACATCTTGCCGTCCTCATGGCGCATGAGCACCTTTCTGGTGGCGGCCTCGTTGTCGTAGCCCAGCATGACGCCGGGGCCGGAGACGCAGATTTCACCCGTCTCGTTGTAGCCCAGCTCCTTCGTGGTGCCGTGCTTGAAGATGCCGACCGTAGTGAGCGGCATGGGGATGCCCACGTTGCCGTCGCCGAAGGCGATGTTGCTGAAGGGCAGGGTGACGGTGGAGCCGACCTCGCTGCTGCCGTAGTTGGAGGCGAAGGTGAAGTGGCAGTTGTGGTCGTCGAAGAACTTCTGGATGCGGCGGATCTGGCGGTTGTTCATCGCCTCGCAGCCCGTGCCGGAGGACAGCAGGTGGGACATATCATAGTCGTCGGGCACGCGGCCATTGTTCATCAGGATCTCGATGAACATGGGGATGGTGGGCCAGAGGTTGGGACGGTAGCGCATGAACTCGAGGTCCACGTCGTGAACGTCGCAGAAGGGATCCAGAATCAGCAGCTTGTTGGAGGCCAGGGGCATGAGGATCATGGAGACCACGATGGCGATCAGGCAGGGCGGCAGAATTGTCAGCAGCCAGGTGGGGCGGAAGCCGTCCACCGCGCCGTACATATTCAACTGGGCCACAACGCCCAGCATGGTGCGGGCAGAATGAATGACCTGCTTGGAGGGGCCGGTCGCGCCGCTGGTGTAAGCCCGGAACAGGGGGCGGTCGATGTCCGCAGGGGCCTCCACCGGGCCGTTGTACATGGCGCCGCGGGCAAGGAACACAGCCCAGCCCTCGACGGCGGAGCCGGAGGCGCAGGGGCCGGTATAGTTGGAATCCAGCGCGTTGAGCACATAGTCGGGAATTGCCTTCCGGCCGCAGCACTGGGTCGGGTTCACCAGGACGACCTTCTTCACGCCGCTGCCCGCCAGATAGGCCTCCAGCTCGGTCTGGGTCAGGAAGTCGTGGGCGATCATCGCCTTGGCGCCGGAGGCGCGGACGGCGTCCACATTCTCCTGCAGGGTGTTGTCCCGGCAGAGCAGGGACGCGCCGATCTTCTCGGCCGCCAGCAGCAAATAGACAAATTCAGGAACAGAGCGGAGAAACACGGGGATCTGGTCGCCGGGGCCGAAGCCGATGGCCTTCAGGGACCGGGCCGCCGCGTCGGACTGGGCGAAGAGTTCGCGCCAGGTGATATCGGCGCCGTAGTAATGCATGGCAACCGTGTCAAGACCGGGCATCATGCTTTCCAGATACTGGTGCAGCGTGCAGGCCGGCGCCTTCAGATTGTCCAGGAGCTCCTGGGGATAGAACTTCAGCCAGGGCTTATCGACACTGGGTTTTCCCGTCATGGTAGTGGATTTCTGCATCTCTCAATTCTCCTACTCTGTCAATCATTTTTACCGGCATGGTTCCGCCAGGCGTCCGGCGGCGGCCGGTCAGGTCCGTGAAATTGGGAAACGGCACAACCGATTCCATAGAAAGCGCCCGCCAAAGCACAAGATCTTGTGACAGTACGGGCCTCCTTCTTCTTGACATAACTATAGTAATTTTCCATTATGAATGCACGTGAATCAAGTTGAAAGAAAGATTGGCACATTTTTCATGTGGAATTCCAGCGCTCCAAAAAGGGCGCGGTCCGGAACTTTCCGCTCCGGGACCGCGCCCTTGCCTTCCTTATTTATAAATATGAATCACACTGCATACGGGGTGCTTCACAGCGTGGCGGCCATGACCGCCTTGATCGTGTGCATCCGGTTCTCCGCCTCGTCAAAGACGATGGACTGGGGCCCTTCAAAGACCGCGTCCTCCACCTCCATGCAGCAGCGGCCGAATTTCTCCCCCATCTCTTTGCCGACGGCGGTGTTGAGATCGTGGAAGGACGGCAGGCAGTGCATAAAGACGGCCTGGGGTCCGGCGGCCTTCATCAGCGTCTCCGTGACGCAGTAGGGCGAGAGCTGGGCAATCCGTTCGGCCCAGACCTCCACCGGCTCGCCCATGGAGACCCAGACGTCGGTGTAGAGGACATCGGCCCCGGCCACAGCGGTCAGGGGATCCTCCTCGAATTCGAGGACCGCACCGGTCTCTGCGGCGACGGCCCGGCAGGTCTCGACCAGGGCCTCATCCGGGAGGTAGGCCTTCGGGGCGCAGGCCACGAAGTGCATCCCCAGCTTGGCGCAGCCCACCATCAGGGAGTTACCCATGTTGTAGCGGGCGTCGCCCAGGTAGACCAGCTTTTTGCCGGCAAGGGTTCCAAAGTGCTCCCGAATGGTCAGCATATCCGCCAGAATCTGGGTGGGATGGAACTCATTGGTCAGACCATTCCAGACCGGAACGCTGGAGTAGTCCGCCAAGGCCTGGACAATCTCCTGGCCATAGCCCCGGTACTCGATGCCGTCGTACATTCTCGAGAGGACGCGGGCCGTGTCTGCGATGCTCTCCTTTTTGCCGATCTGGGAACCGGAGGGGTCGAGGTAGGTGGTCTGCATACCCAGGTCGTGGGCCGCCACCTCGAAGCTGCAGCGGGTACGGGTGGAGGTCTTTTCAAAAATCAGGGCGATGTTTTTGCCCGGGAAATAGTTGTGGGGAACGCCGTCCTTCTTCTTTGCCTTGAGGTCGGCGGCCAGGTCGATGAGGCCGGTGATCTCTTCTGGCGTGAAGTCCAGGAGCTTCAGGAAGTCCCGGCCCTTGAGTTCGCTGATCTGCAATTTGGTTTCCTCATTTCTCTGTGTCGTTCAATAAGGCGCGGAGCCATTCGAGCTGGGCCAGAACCGACGCCTTGCCGGTGCCGCCCTCGCTGGTGCGCTTCTCCACGCAGGTCTCGAGGCGGATGGCGTCGTAGACGTCGCTGTCGAACAGGCTGCTCAGCTCTTTGTAGCGGGCGAAGGGCACCGTCTCCAAAACCTGACCGTTTTTCATGCACTCGGTGACGAGGCCGCCGGTCAGCTTGTAGGCCGAGCGGAAGGGCATCCCCTTTTTGACCAGATAGTCGGCCAGATCGGTGGCGTTGATGAAGCCCTTCTGAGCAGCGTGGCGCATATTTTCTTTCTGCACCTTCATGGTGGCGAGCATCGGCGTGAAGATGTCGAGGCACTGCTTGACCGTGTCCACGGCGTCGAAGATGGCCTCCTTGTCCTCCTGCATATCCTTGTTGTAGGCCAGGGGCAGGCCCTTGAGCATGGTCAGGGTGCCCATCAGGTCGCCGTAGACCCGGCCCGTCTTGCCCCGCACCAGCTCCGCCATGTCGGGGTTCTTCTTCTGGGGCATGATGCTGGAGCCGGTGGTGTAGCCGTCGTCCAGCTCGATGAAGTGGAATTCCCAGCTTGCCCAGAGGATGATCTCCTCGCTGAAGCGGGAAAGATGCATCATCATCAGGGCGAAGGCCGAGAGCAGCTCCACGCAGAAGTCCCGGTCGGAGACGGCGTCGATGCTGTTGCGGCAGGGGCCGTCGAAGCCCAGGGCCTTTGCAGTCATCTGCCGGTCGGTGGGATAGGTCGTGCCGGCCAGGGCGCAGGCCCCGAGGGGCGACTCGTTCATCCGCTTCACCGCGTCGCTGAGACGGCCGAGGTCGCGGGTGAACATCATGGCGTAGGCCAGCAGGTGGTGGGCGAAGAGGATGGGCTGGGCCCGCTGGAGGTGGGTGTAGCCCGGGAGGATCGTATCGACGTTGGCCTCGGCCTGATCCGCGATGGCTGTGAGCAGGGCTTTGAGCTTTTCTTCGACGGCGGCGGCCTCGTCCCGGAGGTACATCCGGAGGTCGACGGCCACCTGATCGTTCCGGCTCCGGGCCGTGTGGAGCCGCTTGCCCACGTCGCCCAGGCGGTCGGTCAGCACCTGCTCGATGAACATATGGATGTCCTCGGCGGCGGGATCGATGGTCAGCTTCCCCGATTCCAGCTCCTCGAGGATGTCCCCGAGGGCGTCGACCAGCAGGGCCGCGTCGGAGGCCGGGAGAATGCCGCAGGCCGCGAGCATATTCGCATGGGCCATGGAGCCGCAGATGTCCTGGCGGTACATCCGCTGATCCACGCCGATGGAGGAATTGAAGTCGTCGGCCAGCTTGCTGGCCGCGCCGGAGGTACGCCCGGCCCACAGCTTTTCCATAGTAATGCTCCTTTTGGGTTGGTGCAGTTTGGCGCGCCGAGTCGTCGCGCCCTACAAAGAATGCTTTTTCGCAAGGGCTGCACCGCATGATTCGGCAAGAGCGAATTGCGAGTAAATTTTGTGTCCTGACGCGGCGTGGCCTCGCAGGAATACTTTGTGTATTTCAAGAGGCCGCAACAAAGTCAGGGCGCAAAAGATCCGCAAGGCGCCGCAGCCGCAATGATGCGGTGTAGCCCATTTAAATCTTCCCCTGCTCCCGGAGGGCCTGGACTTTGTCCGGCAGGCCCCAGAGGTTGATGAAGCCGGTGGCCTGGCTCTGGTCGTAGTCGCTCTCGCCGAAGGTGACGAGCTGCTCAGAGTACAGCGTCTCGGGCGAGGTGATGGAGGAGGTGATGATGTTGCCCTTGTAGAGCTTCAGCTTGACGGTGCCGGTCACGTGCTCCTGGGTCTTGTCGGCGAAGGCCGAGAGGGCCTCCCGCAGGGGCGAGAACCACTTGCCGTTGTACACGAGGTCGGCGAAGTCGACGGCCAGCTTGCTCTTCAT
>CAMGPO010000113.1 GCA_946060825.1 uncultured Clostridia bacterium
GCCTCGGTATCAAAGTGGCGGTTGAGCTGCTCGGCAAATTCCTCCGCCGCGTTGTAGCCCAGTTTCTTCTGCCGGTTGTTCATAGCGGCCACCTCGATGATGACGGCCAGATTCCGGCCCGGCGTAACCGGCACCGTAATAGACGGGATTTTGACGCCGAGGATATCGGTGTACTGATTTTCCAAACCAAGGCGGTCATAATTCGCCCCCTGGGTCCAGGGCACGATGTTGATCATCAGATCGATATTGGCGTTGTCCCGAACGGCGCCCATGCCAAAAAGCTTGGCCACATTGATGACGCCAATGCCCCGCAGCTCGATATAATGACGAATCATCTCCGGAGCAGAGCCGCTCAGTTCCGTGTTGGTCACCTTACGAATCTCAACTGCGTCGTCGGCTATCAACCGATGGCCACGCTTGATCAGTTCAATGGCAGCCTCAGACTTGCCGATGCCGCTGTCTCCATAGAGCAGAATGCCCTCGCCGTAAACATCCACCAGAACACCGTGGCGTGTCACCCGCGGCGCCAGTTCCTGACGCAGCATGGCAATCATACTGGAAACCAAGGACGAGGTGGCCTCAGCACTGCGCAGGACCGTGACGTCATAGCGCATGGCCATCTCCAGACATTCGGGCACGATATCCAAATTCCGGCAGACAATCAGAGCCGGGATTCGGTAGGCAAAAAAGCGCTCAAAAATGATATATCGCTCCGCAGAGGAAAGCTTGTGGAGATAGGTAGACTCCACCGTGCCGAGCACCTGCAGACGCATGGGTTCGAAGTGGTCAAAGAAGCCGGCAATCTGCAGGCCGGGACGGCTGACATCATCCACAGCGACCCTGATCTTTTCATAGTCCGTCGAGAGATACACCGGCTGCATTTCAAATTCCTCAGCCAGTTTCCGCAGCGGCACACTATACGTCGAAACCATGTCATCGTCCTCCTGATGCAATCCTTGCAGCAAACCAACGGGCATTCTGGCATCATCGGTTCACAAACACATTATATGGCACTTTTCTGCTTTTGGCAACGCAAAATATTTCAAAAAAAACGAATTTTCCTCTTGCATTTTCTGTTTGAATTTGGTATCATGTTTGTCGGTGTCTTAGAGACGCTTTGGATCATGCTTATTTTCTTATGGCAAGGAGGTGCAGCAAATGGCAAAGTGCGATTTTTGCGGTAAGGGTGTCACTTTTGGTATCAAGGTCTCCCATTCCCACAGACGCTCCAACAGATCCTGGAAGCCCAATGTGAAACGCGTGAAGGCAGTTGTTGACGGTACTCCGCGCCATGTTTATGTTTGTACGAGATGCCTGCGTTCCGGTAAGGTTGAGCGCGCCATCTGAATTATGCAACACGGAAAAGCAGGCCAACGGCCTGCTTTTTTGCTGTTAACCTTCCTATCTGACGAAAGGAATGCTGAGATCATGAAACATTCCATTACAATGGCCTATGCAGGCGCACACGGTCTCTACTGGTCCGCCGTCTGCGCGCTTGTGACGTTTGCTGCCGTCTATCTGCAGCTGAAGGGCTTCCCGCCCGGACAGGTTGGTTTTGTCCTCTCTCTCGCCACCATCGTGCCTGCATTCCTCCAGCCGCTGCTGGCATCCGCCGCAGACCGCTCCAAACGGTGGTCCCTGCGGTCCTACCTCACTGTTCTGGTTTTGCTGCTGCTCGCTTCGCTTTTTGCCCTGCTGTTGGCACAGCCAGGCGGTATGGTTCTGCTCCTCGTTTTTTTCACTGCGTCGGTGCTGATCCATCTGATGGAGCCGCTGTTAAATTCGATCGCCGTCTATGCGTTTCATCATGACATTCCGGTGGACTTCGGCGTCAGCCGGGCCGGCGGTTCCCTCTGCTTTGCGCTGGCCTCTCTGGGGCTCGGCTATGCAGCGAAATACTGGGGCGCAGACAGCCTTCTCTGGATCTGCGTGCTCTGTACCTGCGGTTTTCTGGCGTTTCTTTACACCCTGCCGCGCATGAAGCCGGATACCCGCCCTGCCGGCGCTGCCGATGCCTCCTGCTCGCTACCTGTTTTCCTTCTGCGGTACCGCCGCTATACCCTGGTCATGACCGGCTTCTTTTTGATCGCTGCCTTCCATGTCATGACCGAGACCTATCTGCTCAACATGATGGAACGCATCGGCGGCGACAGCAGCCACGTCGGCATCTCCCTGCTGCTTGCCAATCTCTGCGAATTCGTTGTGATTTTCTTCTATGAACGCTTCCGCCGGCTGCTGCGGAGCTCCACATGGATGGGACTCACCGCCATCTGCTTTGCGTTTAAGGCGCTGCTCTTTCACCTTGCCCCAACGGTTCTCGCTCTGTACCTCGCAGGCTGCCTTCAGGCTGTGACCTACGGCTTCTACGCCCCGTCGATCCTCCACTTCGCCAACGAGGAAATCGACCCGCAGGACTCGGTCAAGGGTCAGTCCGTTGCGGTGGCCATCTTTACCCTTGGAGGCAGCTTTGGCAACTATGCGGGCGGACTGCTGATCGAGCGGTTCTCTGTACATACCATGACGCTGGCTGCCTTTTTATTCGCTCTGCTTGGCGCGGTGATCGTTGTGCTGGTTCTCCGCTTTTCCAGGTCGTCCAGGCAGTCCTGTTCCTGACATTTTTCCGCATATCCCGGTCTGGGGTCTTCTCAAAAACGGTCAACGGCGTATAATGGAGGGTATCAGAAAGCGAGGTTCAGAATGAACGAAAAGTTCTATTCCCTGCCGGAGGAAAAACAGCAGGCCATGCTGCAGGCGGCCTATCGCGTCTTTTCCCGGTACAGCTACAAGAAAAGTCCCATGCGGGAGATTGCCGAGGCTGCCGGCATCAGCAAGCCGCTGCTCTTCCACTATTTCCGGAACAAGCGGGAACTGTATCTCTTCCTTTGGGACCGGTGTGCCGCCGCCACGATCTCCGTCATGGATGCGTTCCACTGCTATGAGGACGTCCCCTTCTTCACCCAGATGGAGCGCGGGATGCAGGCAAAGATCAGCATCATGCGGAAGGAGCCGGACATGGCCGGCTTCGCCATCCGTGCCTACTATGAAGAGGATCCGGCCATCCGTCCCGCCATTCAGGAGAGTCTGCGACGCTATCTCAGCGGCAAGGCGAAGATGCCGGTGTTCCGGCTGAAACCGGAGGAATTCCGGCCCGGCCTCGACCTTCAGATGATGTACAAGCAGATGTACTGGGCCGCGGATGCTTACTCCCGGGAGATGGTGCGGCGGGGTCCGATCGATCCCGACCGGTTGGAACGGGGCTTCACCGAGATGGTCGCTTTCTGGAAACAGGCCTACGGCCGCACAGAGGAGGAATCGGATTGAACGCCATCCAGACAGAAAACCTCACCAAGCACTACGGAAAAGCCCGCGGAATTATCAACCTCAATCTCACCGTGGAGGAGGGCGAGTTCTTCGGCTTTATCGGCCCCAACGGAGCCGGCAAATCCACAACGATCCGCTGCCTGCTGGGATTGATCCAGCCCAGCTCCGGTACAGCGCAGGTTCTGGGCAAGCCTGTGGACAGAGATTTACCTGCAATTCTGCGGGAGGTCGGCTATCTCCCGGCGGAGGCCCAGTTTTACAGTGGTATGCGGGTGCGCGACCTGCTGCGCTACGCCGCCGATCTCCGCAAAACAGACTGCCGCGCGGAAGCGGCAAAGCTCTGTGAGCGGCTGCAGCTTGACGTCAGCCGCAAAATCGGCGAGCTGTCCCTGGGCAACCGGAAAAAAGTGGCCATCGTCTGCGCGCTTCAGCACCGTCCCAGGCTCTGCATCCTGGACGAGCCGACCAGCGGCCTTGATCCCCTGATCCAGCGGGAGTTCTTCGCATTGCTTGAAGAGCGCAGCCGGGAGGGCGCGACGATTTTCCTCTCCTCCCACGTGCTCTCGGAAATTCAGCGCCACTGCACCCGGGCCGCCATCATCCGGGAGGGCCGTCTGATTGCCTGTGACCGGGTTGAGGCTCTGGCTCAGACCAGCGCCCGCCGCGTGACGCTCCACGGCATGACGGCAGTGCCGGACCTGCCCGAAGTCCGCGATGTTTCTCAGACAGCGGACAGCGTCAGCTTCCTCTACGGCGGCGACATCAATGAACTGGTTCGCCGGCTCGCTGCCTTGCGGCTCACCGATCTGACCATCAGCGAGCCGGATCTGGAGGAAATCTTCCTCCACTACTATCAGGAAGGGGGCAACGGAAAATGACCATCTGGAAACAGGAACTGCGGCAGGGTCTTCTGTCCCTGCTGATCTGGACAGGGTCCATCGGCTTTCTCGTCGTGATCTGTGTTTTGCTCTTCCCGGAGATGCAGGGACAGATGAATCAGGTCAGCGATATGTTCGCCTCCATGGGCAGCTTCACCCAGGCCTTCGGCATGGACCGCCTGAACTTCGGCGAGCTGATCGGCTTCTACGGCGTGGAATGCGGCAACATTCTCGGCCTCGGCGGCGCTTTCTTCGCTGCCCTGACAGCCATTACGGCCCTTTCCAAGGAGGAACGGGATCACACCGCCGAATTCCTGCTGGCCCATCCGGTCCGCCGCAGCGCCGTTGTCTTTCAAAAACTGCTGGCCGTCCTGACGCAGATTCTCCTGCTGAATCTGACCACGCTGTTTTTGTCCGTGATTTCCATCCGGCTGATTGGCGAGGAGATTCCCTGGAAGCTTCTTCTGCTGCTTCATCTGGCCTATCTGCTGCTGAAGCTTGAGCTGGCGGCCATCTGCTTCGGTGTCTCTGCCTTTCTCCGGCGGGGCGGCTTGGGCCTTGGCATCGGCCTCGCGGCCATGTTCTACTTCCTGAACATCATCGCCAATATCGCCGAGCAGGCCGAGTGGCTCAAATACATCACGCCCTACGGCTACGCGGAGGCCGCCGACATCGTCTCCTCCGGCTCCATCGACTTCGTCATGGCCCTGCCCGGCCTCGGCTTCGCCGTCCTCGGCATTGCCGCTGCCTTTTTCTGGTACACAAGAAAGGACATCCTCTGAACAAACAAAAACGACCCATTCACCGTGTGAACTTTGAGACTTAGGCTTTTTCAGTTATGCTTAAAGCATAGACATAATAGATGAATAAAAAGGGCTATGTGATACAGGAGCACCACATAGCCCTTCGTTT
>CAMGPO010000114.1 GCA_946060825.1 uncultured Clostridia bacterium
GGATATTCGTGAGTACTACGTGGATACCCTGCCCAGTTGGCAGGCGATGGCTGTGGCTTATCAGGACCTCTATGATGACATCTTTTCCCAGCTGCTCTCACCAAATGCAGATTGGAAAGTCTCCAGCGACGGTTCTTATCTTTACGAGACATATACCAATAACACAAGCTATACCATCACCACTTTATTCTATGTGGATTTTTCTCAGGGAGATAACTATATTGGCAGCGTAGAATGCCAGGTTTCGAATCTTGCCCCGGGTAAGACTGCTACGATCAGGGCAAATATTCCTTCCAATGCCGACAGCTTTTTCGTGGACTGGACCCATATTAAGATTACCAAGGGGAGTACGGTTATCGCCGATTTCTCCTGAGAGCCAACCAAAAAGCACGTGCCTTCGGGCACGTGCTTTTTTATGTGGATGAAATCCATCACAGACAGAAAACCAGAATGCCGACGACAATGACGGCGAAGCCGAGGAGCTTCCGGCGGTTGGGCCTTTCATGCAGAATGAAAAAGCTCATGGCAGTGACGGCGATGTAGCTGACAGAGGTCCAGACCGGCGACATGGACAGCGGCACAACGCGGTATGCGATCAGCGTGCAGACGGTGGAGAGCACGAAGATGGTATACGCGATGATAACCCGGGGATTCAGGTAGGACAGGTACCACTTCTTATATTTCTTTCCGGCGGCAATCTTGAGGAGAATCTGGGAGAAGCCGCCCATCAGAACACCCACGAGCATAATGCCGCAATAGGGGAGCATTTCACGCATCCGCAGTCACCACCATTCTCAGACCAAACAGGATGATCACTGTGCCCAGAATCATGGGCAGCGTAATGGCTTCCCCGAAGAAGAGCGCGCCCCAGACCATACTCCAGACCATCGTCAGAATCCGGTTGCTGTAGGCGGTATTGAGCGGCATCTGTTTCAGGAACTGCTGCCAGAGGATCGCATAGACAAAGCACACGAACAGGCTGGCGCCGTAGCAGAGCAGAAAGCCCCAGGAGAGGGTCGGAAATCTGGAGGCCAGCTTGGAAAAGACGCCGGAGAATGAGAAAAGCAGAATGCAGAAATGCAAACCGACATAGAGCTTTGCAGGGGATTGGACCTTATTTGCCATGAATGCTAGATCTCCTTTTGTTGTTGGTATAGACGAATCACCGCGCAGGCATCCTCCGCAGCCGTTTCCGACCGCGGGGTCTCCCGGTAAAGCCGGTTGCAGATCTCCGTCAGGAAACAGGGAACGCCGGCATTTTGCGCCAAATCCATGCAGATCTTTGTGTCTTTTTCCAGCGTTTCCAGGGAGGCGCGGGAGGAGAAGTCCTGCCGGATCAGCTTCGGCATCCGGTTCTGGAAGATCACAGAGTTGCCCGCACAGTCGGAGATGGTGTCGTAGAGCACCGTGGGATCAATCCCAAGGGCAGAGGACAGCGAGGCGGCTTCGGCGGTTGCGACGATGTGAATGCCAACCAGCATCTGATTGACGGCCTTCAGCGCCTGGGCGCGCCCCGGCTGCTCCGCGACGTAAACCGCCTTTTTCGCATAGACGGAGAAGAGCGGCGCACAGCGGTCAAAGGCCTCCCGGCTGCCTGCCACCATGGTGACCAGCGTGCCATTTTCAGCACCTGTGACGCCGCCGCTGACCGGCGCATCCAGCAGTTCCACATCTCCCGGACAGGCGGCGGACAAATCCGCCGCCTCCTGCGGGGCGACGGTGCTGGAGAGCACAACCGTGCCGCTCCGCATGGTGGAAAAAAGACCGCCGGGGCCGGTGAGCAGCTGGCTGCACTGGGCATAATTGGACACCAGCAGCAGCACCGTGTCCGTCACAGCGGGAAATGCGTCCGGGGCCGGAAGAATTTCGATCCCGAGCCGCTGGGCAAGCTCACGGCTGTGCGCAGAGCGGACGGTGGTATAGAGATGGTAACCGGCATTGAGCAGGCGCTGCGCAATGGGCTTGCCCATGGCGCCAAGCCCGATGATACCCAGTGTTTTCATCGGCATTTTTTCGCCTCAACGAGATCTTTTGCGGCAGCGACGATATCCGCCGCCGTCATCCGGTTGGCGCGGTAGAGCGCCTCAGCGTCGCCGGAGCGGGCAAAGCAGTCCTGAATGCCAATGAAGCGCATGGGCGTCGGCCGCTCCACAGCGAGGACCTCGGCTACCGCGCCGCCAAGACCGCCGACTACGGAGTGATCCTCAATGGTCACAATGGCGCCGGTTTCCGACGCGGCCTGCAGGACGGCTTCCCGGTCCAGAGGCTTCAGCGTATGGATTTCCATCACCTGGGCATGAATGCCCTCCTGCTCCAGAAGCTGGGCGGCCTTCAGGGCCCGCATCAGCAGAATGCCCGTGGCGATCAGGGTGACGTCCCGGCCATCCCGCTTGATCCAGTTGGCCTTGCCGATTTCCACCTGATAGGTGTCCGGGCAGTTGATATCATCCACGGCGTCGAAGGGAAGACGGACGTAGAGGGGGCCATTGAACTCCAGGGCCTTTCTCGCAAGGATCCGTGCGGAGACGCCGTCGGAGGGCTGAATGATCGTCATATTGGGGATGGCGCGCAGAATCGCGATGTCCTCAATGGCCGTATGGCTGACGCCCTCGGAACCGGACTGCAGGCCGCTGTGGGTTCCCATGACAAGAACGTTCTGCTTCGGGTGGCAGATATAGGTCCGGAGCTGTTCACAGGCGCGGAGCGTGATGAACGTGCTGTAGGTGGAGAGGACGACCTTGTGACCGCAGCTGGCGAGTCCACTGGCCACACCGAGCATATTCTGCTCCGCAATGCCGATAGAGACCTGGCGCTCCGGATAGAGCGAACCGAAATCCTCGAAGGAACAGCACTTGGTATCGCCGCAGACGGCGATGTAGTCAAATTCGTCGGCAAGACGGATAACCTCTTGCCCAAAAATCATTCTGACGGGTAAATTGCTCATATCAATTCCTCGGGTGCGTGGATTTCTTCCATTGCCTGACGGTATTCCTCCGGCGTGATCTCGCGCCTGTGCCAGGAGAGCTCGTTCTCCATGAAGGAGACGCCTTTGCCCTTTACAGTGTCGGCGATGATGACGGAAGGACTGCCACGGTGGGCCTTTGCCGCCTCAACGGCGGCGAAAATCTCGTCAAAGCTGTGGCCGTCGATGGTCTGGACGTTCCAGCCGAAGCTCCGCCATTTCTCCTCCAGGGGACTGATGCGCATGACCTGCTCCACCGTACCGGTGATCTGGAGCCGGTTGCGATCCACAAATGCAATAATGTGATCCAGATGGTGATGGGCGGCACTCATGGCGCCCTCCCAGATCAGCCCCTCCTGCTGCTCGCCGTCGCCCATGACCACGTAGACATAGTTGTCCAGCTTCCGGATTCGGGAGGACATGGCAATGCCGACGGCGGTGGAAAGTCCGTTTCCGAGGGAACCGGATTCCATATCGATGCCGGGCGTGGACATATCCGGGTAAGCGGTCAGGATGGAGCCGGTCTTCCGGAAGGTGGACAGCAGCTCCCGCGGGAAAAAGCCCCGCCGGGAGAGGACGGAATAGAGCGTCGGGGAAGCGTGTCCCTTGGAGAGCACAAACCGGTCGCGCTCCGGCCAGTCTGGATTGTCCGGATCCACGCGCAGAATACCGCCGAAATACAGGGCGACCAGGATCTCCACACAGGAGAGGGAGGAGCCGGGGTGGCCCATTTCCGCCCGGAAGATCATATCGATGACGTCATAGCGGACGGCACGGGCGATTTCTTCATAAGAATACGTCTGCTCTGTTTGCTTGATCTGCATGGTATACTCCTGAAATCTGAAAGGATTATTTGGGCATCAACACGTTGGCCTTTGCACAGTCGTAGCCGGGAAGCAGCATTTCGCGGCCGCTCTCGTCGTAAATCTTCAGCGTTTTCTGAATCCGGTCAATCAGCGACAGCAGGTGCGCGTTGTCCTTCCCCTGAATAAAGATCCGGGCGAAGGTCTGGTTGAGCGTGCCCATGGCAGACTCGCTGATGGTGTCGCCTTCATAGCAGAACTGGATGATCCGCAGAATCTCCGGCATGGCGCGAAGCTCCTCCAGGCCCTCGATGCGGGCGATGGTGCCGGGGCGCAGCAGCGTCAGCAGGATCGCGTCGCTGTGGGAGAAAACCGGCTTGTTGGCGGAGGCGGCGTCCCAGCCGGAGAAGGAACCGGTCAGGGCGTAGTCCAGCAGCATTTCACAGGTGTTGATGCCGTTTTCGGCCTCGCAGAGGATGTACTCCTGGGCGCCGCAGAGCCGGTAGCCCATTTCAAAGGGCGTGATCACACCGTCGGCGACAAAGCACTGGATGAACATGGAGCCGTCCCGCATTCCCAGGGCGGTGATCATGTTGGTCAGCTTCTCCTCCAGCTGCTCATAATACTGTGGAATAAACCGGCAGGGATAGAAGAGGGCGTTGGGCTGCATGGCTTTTCCTTCCATGACCTGATTCATGTCGCGCTCGCACATGGCGGACAGGGAGAGGACGCCGTCCTGGATGTTGAAATACATACAGACGTCCGGATACTCCGCCATGTAGCGCTCGACGATGACGCGCTTGCTCTTGGAGAACTGAAGCGCGTAGGGAACGGCCTTGCGGAGGGCGGCTTCATCCTCACAGATGGAGACGCCCTTGCTCGCCCAGGCGTCGGTGGGTTTGACAATGACAGGATAGCGGACCTTTGCAAGATCCTCGGGCCGCAGGTCGCCGTCGAGGGCGTATTCCGGAACGACCGGGATGCCGAACTTCCGGCAGGTGGCCTTGAACAGCAGCTTGTTTGTGGTCACCTCGATCTGCTCTGTCGTGGCGTAGAAGGGAAGTCCCAGCGCGTCGGCAACGGCTCTGGCCGGGGGCAGGTTGGCGTCGGAAAAGCCGGTAAATACGCCGTCGATTTCATTTTCGCGGGCGATTTCAAGAACCGCGTCGATGTCGGTGGTGCTCACCAGGTAGGAACGGTCAGCGATCCGCTTGGCAGGCGAGTTCTCATAATAGTCTGCGACAATACAGTAGATCCCTTTTTTCTGCGCCAGCGCCACGGCGTCATACATCGCGCCGGTACCGCCAAGAAAGAGCAGTTTCTTTTGCCTGTCCATGAAAATA
>CAMGPO010000115.1 GCA_946060825.1 uncultured Clostridia bacterium
GTACACGTACCTGCCTCTGATGTAAAAAACAGCGAACCGATTCAAAACCGGTTCGCTGTTTTCAGTATTGCTTGACCAGTCCCTGAAGCTGAGAGAGCTGCTCGTAAAAGGCGGCGTGCTGCTCCTTGTTTTCCGTGACATAGACGGCGCCGAGCAGGGTGATGATGGAGGCCGTGGCCGTCATGGAGTTGAAGAAGATCTCGTTCCGCGTGACGGCGCTGAGGACGATGTCGGAGCCAAGGGCGGCGGGGGAGGCGGGATCGTCGGTAAAGCAGAGGACTTTTGCGCCCTTCTCCCGGAACCACTGGGCCAGCTCAATGGGCAGCGGCGAATAGGGCGAGTAGGAGAAGAGGACGAAGACGTCGCCGGGGCGGTACATGGCCAGCCGGTAGAGAACCTCCGGAACGGCCTTGCTGCCCAGATCCAGAACGTCCACGCCGAGCCGCAGGAAGCGCGCGGCGAAGAGCTGGGAGGCGGTCACACCGTAGTCATAGGCCAGCAGAAAGACCCGCCGGGCGTCCCGCAGCAGCGTGGCGGCGGCGCGGAGCGTTTCCGGGTTGGTGTACTGGAGGGTGGCCAGCAGGGCCTCCTGCTCTGTTTTCAGGATCCCGGTGTAGACGTCGCCGCCCTGCTCCCGCTGGACGGCGGAGTTGATCTTTTCGTTGGGTGACATCCACTGGCCGATGTAGCTGCGCATCTCATTGCGCATCTCGACGAAGCTGGAGAAGCCGATCTTCCGGGCAAAGCTCAGCACCGTGGCCTCCGTGGTGGAGGTCGCCGCGGCCAGCTCGCGGAGAGAGGAAAAGCAGACGATATCCGGCCGGGCCAGCAGGTGGTCGGCGATCCGGCGCTGGGTCTTGCTGAAGGAGTCGTATTGGCTGTGCAGGGTCGTGAAAATGTCCATGGTTCACCTCCGGAGTTTCCTTGCATTATAGCATGGCGCCCAGGCGTATGTAAACCGCTTTTGCCCATTTTTCTGCCGGAGGGCAGTTTTGGCCGGAAAAATCTGCAACCGGAGGCCGTTGGTTTCGTCTATAGAAGTGAAACCGGGAAGGGGGAATTTCCATGAAACTGCGAACCATTTGGGCGCTGATGGTTTTGCTGGCCGGCCTGCTTGTCCTGGGCGGCTGTGCATCGGAGACGGAGAATTTTGTCTGCGGTGTCATTGGTCTGGAAGAGCAGGCGTCCGTCGAGCCGGCGGCCAGGGATGCGGTGGATGCCTGCCATCCCTGGAACGGCTGTGATCTCCGCGCCGCCCGTCTCGAGGTGCTCTATGTGGAGACTCTGCCCGGCATTCCGGTTGATGGGACAGACCGACGTGTCTCCCGCGTGATCCTGTATGGCCGTCTGACCAGTCTGGAGCTGACACGCGCCGATACGTCCACCGGCTTTGCCGCGATCGATCCTGTTACCGCGCCGGTCGTTTTGACGCTGGAACAGGAGGAATCAGGAGAATGCCGGGTGCTGGAATACTGGGAGGCAGAGGCCGGACCGGACGATGAGGCCGAAATCCGGGAGCGTTTCCCGCGGGAGATTCAGGAGCAGGCCGGCCGGCTCTGTACTGCGGAGGCCTACACGCTGGCGGCGGAGCGGGCCTGCTTGGACGAGGCTGTCCGGCTCTGGGATCTGGACGCCGGGGGCATGGCTGACCGCCTGCTGGACAGCCTGATGGAGGCCTATCCGGAGGGGATGGATCCGATGGAATTTCTGAGCGCCCATCGGGAAACCTGGCGGGAGCTGCAGGTCCTCGGGCTTCACACCGTGTGCAGTGTGTTTTCCCGTTTTTTGGCGGGAGACAGCCAGAAAACGGCGTGGACGGTGTTGGCTGCCGTCGGCAGCGAGATGACCATGATGATCGACGACTATATTGATGAGGGTCCGATCTACAAGGAAAGCTGGTTTGAAAGCTTTTTGCGTGATGCCCGTTTCTACCTGAAGCGGGACGGGAAAGAGGAGCTGCAGGACCGTCATCCCTGTATGTGGCTGGCTTTGGAAATGGCGGGCGAGGCATAGCAGAAATTTTGCGAGGAAAAGCCTTGACAAATTTGGTTGGTAGTTATAGACTGAAAACGTGGTCGGTGACTACCGACCAAAAGGAGGTGCCCCCATGGGACAGAAACTGTGTGAGAGCGACTACCGGTTCATGTGTGTGATCTGGGATAACGAGCCGCTCAGCTCCCGGGCGTTGGTGGAGCAGTGTGCTGCCCGCCTGGGCTGGAAGAAATCCACGACCTATACGACGCTGAAAAAGCTCTGCGACAAGGGCTACGCCGCAAACGAGGACACCATCGTCCGCGCCCTGATTCCCCGGGAGGAAGTGCAGGCCCAGGAGAGCGAGCGGTTTGTGGAGCGGGCCTTTGCCGGTTCGCTGCCCGGTTTCCTTGCCGCCTTCCTCGGCGGCAAGACCATTTCGGAGCAGGAGGCGGCAGAGCTGAAGCGGCTCATTGATGCGCATCGGGAGGGCTGAGATGGAAGCGGTTTTTCTGAAAGTCCTCAACATGAGCCTGACTGCCGGCTATGTGATTCTGGCCGTTCTGCTGGTGCGCCTGCTGCTGCGCCGGGCCCCAAAGAAGTATTCCTATGCCCTCTGGAGCGTTGTGGCCTTCCGCCTCTGCTGTCCAGTGTCCTTTCAGGCGGTGTTCAGCCTGCTGAGCCTGCTGCGTCTGGATCGGGCGGCGGCCGAGCCGGCTATGACCTATATTCCGACCGACATTGGGATGATGGCGACGCCCCGGGTCACGGTGGGCATCCCTGCCGTCGATGCGGCCCTGTCTGCCTCCCTTCCGGCGGCGGAGCCGATGACCAGCGCCAACCCCATGCAGATTTGGATTTTTGTTGGAGCAGTCCTCTGGTGCGCGGGGATGGCGGCGATGCTGCTCTATGCCCTCGTCAGCTATGCCTGCCTGCATCACCGGCTGAGAACCGCCGTCTGGATGGAGGGGAACGTCTGGCGGTCGGATCGGGTCTGCTCGCCGTTTATTCTGGGCGTCTTCCGCCCCCGCATCTACATTCCCTTTGGCCTCAGCGACGAGACAAGGGGCTACGTCCTGGCCCATGAGCAGTTCCATCTGCGGCGGCTGGATCACATCGTCCGTCTCCTCGCGTTCCTGCTGCTGACGGTGCACTGGTTCAACCCTCTCTGCCATCTGGCCTTCTCCCGTATGACCCGGGATATGGAGATGCGCTGCGACGAGCAGGTGCTCTCCGGAGGTGAGGACCGCAGCAAGCCCTACAGCCTGTCTCTCCTGGCCTTCGCCTCCAACCGGCGGCTGCCGTCGCCCGGCCCCCTGGCCTTCGGGGAGAGTGGGGTCAAAGCCCGGATCCGCAACATTCTGTGCTGGAAGCAGCCAAAACGCTGGGTGACGGTGCTGGCGGCGGTGCTCTGCGTCGCCGCTCTGGCAGTCTGCGCGGCCAATCCGTTCGTGGAACCGGAGCCGCCTCTGAAAGAAGGCGACCCCACGGTTAATTTCCCATTCGCCGATCTGGAACCGGGCGAGTCGATCTGGCTGGATGGGGCGGTGATACTGACGGAGGAATTGTCAGACGTGGCCTTTCAGATCAGCTATGAACAGTCTGGTCTGACGGTGGATATCGGCCTTGTGGCCGAAGACGGGACGACCTACGGCACATCTGTCACCGGCGGCTCCGCCAATCAGGCGATCGAAAGATTGCCGGCTGGCGCCTATGCGGTCTTCCTCCGCAATAGCGAGGTCAACCTCCAATATGCGGAGACAGTCACAGAACCGCTGACTGTCACCGGAGCCATCGCTCTGACCTGGCCTGGAATGGACGAGCTGACTGCGGAAAGGGGCGTGGCCCATGCCGCACAGGAGTTTCTTGCGGAGACGGAACCTGTGTAAGAAGATCTGAACGGAACAGAAGTCCCCCGGATTCCAGACGGGATCCGGGGCTTCCGTATCCGGTTCGGTCTTCAATGCATACCGGCTTCATGACAGAAAATGGAGAAGAACAAAATAGCCAAAAATACCCAGAATGTTTTGGCTATTTCGATGATTGACGAAAAAATGCGGAATATGACATTGAAAAAAGGAAACCGGAGATTATAATAGGGGTAGCATTTTCTACGGAATATAAGAGGAGGTACTTCATTATGATCAGTTTCTTCCTGTGTCTGGCACTGCTGGTCGGCGGATACTTTGTCTATGGTAAAATCGTGGAAAACACGTTTGCGCCCGATGACAGAGAGACGCCTGCGGTCCGGATCAATGACGGTGTGGACTACGTCGTCATGCCTCAATGGAAGCTGTTCCTGGTACAGCTTCTGAACATTGCCGGCCTTGGCCCGATCTTTGGCGCGCTGACCGGCGCCCTGTGGGGTCCCATCGTGTTCCTGTGGATCACCTTCGGCACGATCTTCTGCGGCGGCGTTCACGACTACTTCTCCGGTATGCTCTCCGAACGGAACGAGGGTGCGTCGATTTCCGAGATCACCGGCATCTATCTTGGAAAGATTATGAAGAACGTCATGCGCGTCTTCAGCGTTGTCCTGCTCATCATGGTCGGCACCGTTTTTGCCGTCGGCCCGGCCGGCCTGATCCAGCTCCTGTTCACCAACGGCGGCGTGACAAACATCCTGTCCAGCAAGCTGTTCTGGCTGATCGTCATTCTCGTTTACTACTTCATTGCGACGTTCATCTCCATTGACAAGATCATCGGCAAGGTCTATCCCGTGTTCGGCATCTGCCTGATTATCATGGCGGTCGGCGTGGCCATCGGCATCTTTACAAACCCGAACTACACCATCCCCGAGCTTTGGACAAACTTTGCCAATATGCATCCCGCCGGAAAGCCGGTCTGGAGCTTTATGTTCATCACCGTGGCCTGCGGCGCGATCTCCGGCTTCCATGCCACCCAGTCCCCGCTGATGGCCCGCTGCATGAAGAGCGAGAAGCAGGGCCACTTCGTGTTCTACGGCGCAATGGTCAGCGAAGGCATCATCGCCCTGATCTGGGCTGCTGCCGGCTGCTCCATCTATGAGGGCGCCAAGCTGCTGGAAATGGGTGGCGGCT
>CAMGPO010000116.1 GCA_946060825.1 uncultured Clostridia bacterium
AAATATTTTTAGGAAGAGAGAGGAGAATGTCTGTGAAAAAAGTAAACTGGCTCGTAGTGGCCGCCGGTGTGGCCGTCGGTCTGGCGGCCCTGCTGCTGACGTTCCTGGGCAATCCCGCCAATATGGGATTCTGTATCGCCTGCTTTGAGCGCGATACCGCCGGAGCCCTCGGTCTCCACAGCGCGGTCAAGGTACAGTACGTCCGGCCGGAGATCATCGGCCTCGTCCTGGGCGCTTTCCTGGTGTCCCTGGCTACGAAGGAATTCCGGCCCAAGGCCGGCTCGTCCCCGGCGACCCGGTTCGTCCTTGGCGTCATCGTCATCGTCGGCGCTCTGGTGTTCCTGGGCTGCCCCCTGCGAATGCTGCTCCGTCTCGGCGGCGGCGATCTCAACGCTCTTGTCGGCCTGGTGGGCTTTATCATTGGTATCGGCATCGGCGTTTTGTTCCTCAACCGGGGCTTCAGCCTCAAGCGGGCCTACCCGGCCAGCCCCGTGGAGGGCAGTATCCTGCCCGCCGTCGTGACCTTCCTGCTGATCCTGTTTCTGGCGGTGCCCAGCCTGTTCAAGGCCAGCGAAGAAGGCCCCGGCTCCATGCACGCACCGGCCATCGCCGTGCTGCTGATCGCCGTCGTGGTGGGCGCTTTGGCCCAGAAGGCACGACTCTGCATGGTCGGCGGCATCCGGGACGTGATGCTGTTCCGGGATTTCAAGCTGATTTATGGCTTCGCGGCGATTTTCGTCACGGTGCTGATTGGCAATCTGATCCTTGACAAGTTCCGCCTTGGCATGGCGGCCCAGCCCATCGCCCACAGCAGCACACTCTGGAATCTGCTGGGCATGGTTCTGGCCGGCTGGGGTTCCGTGCTGCTGGGAGGCTGTCCCCTGCGCCAGCTCATCCTGGCCGGTGAGGGCAACGGTGATTCGGCGGTGACGGTGTTCGGTATGGTCGTCGGCGCAGCCCTGGCCCACAACTTTGCCCTGGCCGGCAACCCGGACTCCCTCAACGAGGCCGGCGAGCTGGTGGTTGGCGGCATCTCGGCCAACGGCAAGATTGCGGTTTGCCTGGGCCTTGTGATCCTGCTGGTGATCTCTCTGGTGAATTCAAGACAGGAGGTGGAAGCATGATCGACGCAAGAGGCTATCTCTGCCCTACTCCGGTGGTGATGGTGATGAAAGAGGTCAAGGCGAAGTCGCCGGAGACCGTGGAGGTACTGGTGGATAATCAGTGCGCGGTGGAGAACGTGACGCGGTACGGCGGCAGCGCCGGCTACCGGGTCGAGGTCGCGCCGGAGGGCAAGGACTTCCGGCTGACGCTGAAAAAATGAAGTACCTCGCCACCTTCCACACCCACTTCTCGGCCCTGCGCACCAGCCGGAGCCTGACGGAGGCCGGGATTCCGGCGAAGATGGCGCCGGTGCCGCGGAAGCTCAGTTCCTCCTGCGGAACCTGCGTGCGCTATGAGGCCCCGGAGCCTTGTCTCGGGCGGATGGACCGGGACGTGGAGTGCGTTTACCGCGAGGACGGCGGGGATTTCATCTGCGTCCACCGCGGCGAATAAAAAGAAAAGGACTGCCTTTTGGCAGTCCTTTTTATACGTCCCGGTTGTAGATAGCCTTGATGCTGTCGCGATTGCCTCCGATCAGCAGCAGGGCCGCGAAAAAGGTGATGACAGCGAAGATCACAACCACAGAGCGCTCGCCGGTCACAGTCGAGAGGGCGCCGGCGGAGAGCTGGCCCAGAAGGGTGCCGATCATCGTCAGCATTTGGAAGAGGCCGTTGAAGCGGCCCTTGCGTTCGTCGGGAACATAGCTCTGGGTGGCGGAGATGCGGATGTTGTAGGAAGTGACGCCGCCGATACCCGTCAGAAAACAGCAGACCATCATCAGTTTCACCGGCAGGAAGAGATAGCCGCCTTCCAGCAGGCTCAGAATCAGGTAGACTCCCAGGGCGATGGCGAATTTTTTCTCCGCAGGGTACTTGAACTTGTAGTAGATGGCGCCGCCGATGGCCCGGCCCAGGACGCCTATGCCCAGAACGCAGATGCAGATGTACTCGCCGTTGGCAAAGGTACTGCGGAAATAGGGCAGGGTGACAACGTTGGTGGCCCCACCGGAGAGGGAGCTGAACACAAAATAGAGGGTAACGGCCAAGAGGCCGCGCTCGGCCCGCAGGTAGGAAAGACCCTCTTTCATGCTCTGGAAATAGCTGCGGAGGGTGACCGTCTCCTCCCGCTGGGCTGTGTAGCGCTCCTCAGCGCGGATCTGGGTCTCGGCGATGGCGGCGATCAGAAAGGTGGCCGTGTTGACCAGAAACAGGGGCACGATGCCCACGGTGTTGTACACAAAGACGGCCAGGGGCCAGACAAACATCGTCAGCGTCTCCAGGGTGCTGGAAATGGAGTAGGCCTTGGTGTAGTTGCCCTCGGAGATCAGCATGGGGTAGAAGCTGGTGTAGGCCACTTGATAGACGCTCTCAATAGCGCCCACCAGCAGGCAGCCGGCCAGCAGCAGCGGGAAGCTGAACAGATCGAACCAGATGACGGCAGCCAGGACCAGATAGACGGCGGTGGAGAGGAAATCCAGGGTATAAATGACCTGCTTCCGGGAGAATTTGTCGAGGTAGGGGCCGGCCAGCAGGGGCATAATGACGGCCGGAGCCGTGTAGGCGAAGAGATAGAGGGCGTAGCAAAGAGTGGAGCCGGTGTAATCCAGCACCAAGAGGCTCATTCCGGCGGCAGCCGCCGTGTTGCCGATCATAGAAATCAGGCTGCCGGCGGTCAGAATCGTGAAATCACGAGTCCAGAGGGTGTGTTTCATGGAGGTTTGTTCCTTATTTTCTTGGAATCAGGTCTTCCAGCCGACGGAGGACGGCAGGAATCTCCTGCTCCTCCAGGTTGCCGTAATCGATGACGAAGCTGCGGCAGGCGGCCGGATCCGGACTGCCGATGTAGTAGCGCGGCAGATGGGAAACCCGCAGACCGCTGACGGAGAGGGCGGCGCAGAAGGCCTCCGGATCCGGCATGGAGCCGGTACGCAGAATAAAGTGGAGGCCGGCGTCCTCCTCGAAGATCTCAGCTCTGGCCTGACTGGCCCGGATGCCCTCCAGCAGACGGCCCCGCAGGGTGCCGTAGTGCTTACGCATCCGGTTCAGATGCTTTTCAAAGTAGCCCTCGGAGAGAAACAGGGCCAGGGTGAGCTGCTCCGTGGCGGGAACAGTGCAGCTGTAGAAGCCCAGGCGCTTCTCGTAGTCCTCCATCAGCCGGGGAGGCAGCACCAGATAGCTGATGCGGAGGGAAGGAGCGATGGTGCGGGAGAAGGTGTTCATGTAGATGATCCGGCCGATGCGGTCGAGGCTCTGGAGGGTCGGAATCGGACGGCCGGAGAAGCGGAACTCGGCGTCATAGTCGTCCTCGATGAGCCAGCGGTCCTCCCCCTCCGCCACCCAGGAGAGCAGCTCCTGCCGCCGGCGGACCGGCGTCACAATGCCTGTTGGGAACTGGTGGGAGGGCGAGAGGTGGAGCACATCAGCTCCACTGTTCCGCAGGGCGGTGGGGCAGACGCCGCTGCCGTCCAGGGTGATGGGCGTCACCGGTACCTCGTTGGCATGGCAGACAGCGGCGATCTTCTGGTGGCCTGGCGACTCGAGACCGTAGCACCGGTTTCGGCCCAGAAGCTGAATGAGGATGTTGTAGAAATATTCCGCGCCGGAGCCGATCAGAATCTGGGACGGCGAGACGGTCATGCCACGGGAGCGCCGCAGTTCCCGGGCGATGGCGCTGCGCAGTTCCGGCAGACCTGGGCCGGGCAGGGACTGAAGCAGAACGTCGCCGTGGTCCAGCAGGACGCGTCGCATCAGCCGCGACCAGACCGAGGAGGGAAACTGCCGCGCCGACGGTTCCGGCTCCGGCGTGGGCGCCCATGCCGCGGGTTCGGCTTCCGGGGCCGGCTGCACCGGGGTGATCTCCTCGGCAAAAAAGCCCACCTTCTCCCGGACCGTCAGATAGCCCTCGGCCAGGAGCTGCTGGTAGGCCGTCTCCACCGTGATCTTGCTGATGTTCAGATGCTCCGCCAGGAGCCGCTTGGAGGGCAGCTTTTCCCCGCCCCGGATGGCGCCGGAGAGGATGTCGGCCTTGATGGCCTCGTAGAGCTGCTCGTAGAGGGGCCGTGCGCCTCCGTGCTCGAGGTTGTAGGTCAGCATGGGCGGCTCCGTTCAAAGGAGAGGAAGCGGGTGCCCTGGAAGGTCAGTTGGCCCCGGTCACCTTCAACCAGATAACCGTACTCCGAGGCCGGCACCTGCAGCTCCATGCGGTCGCCGGACGCAACCTCAAAGGTGACATAGTAGCTGGTGGAGGTGGTCATGGCCCCGTCGCCGTGGTTGTGATGGTGGGTCTGGCCCCGCCGGGCCACGATCGCAGCCTCCACGGTCAGCCGCGGCGAATGGTTGTTTTTGTTCCAGTTGGAGAGATTCCGGATGATCGTGACGAGGAACAGGCCGAAGATCACCACGAACATCAGGGTAAACAGGACGGAGAAACCGCCAAAACCAAAGCCCATAAAAACGCCTCCTTTTTCCCTATCATATCGGAGAATCCGTAAAAAATCAACCCGCCCGGAATCCGGGCGGGTTGTGCTGATCTGTCATTTTGAGCGAAGCGAAGAATCTGTTGTACGGCGTTCAGATTCTTCGTCGCTGTCGCTCCTCAGAATGACATCAGTTGGTTGTGTCTGATTACTGCACGATGAAGTTGACGGAGGTGTCGCCCTGCTGGTCAACGCCGAACTCATAGTCCTTGCCGGGCATGATGGCGTTGAGCACGATGCCGACGATGGAGGCCACGGCCAGACCGGACAGGCTGACCTTGCCGATGACGATGGCACCGGCGGCGGAGTAGGTGATGCCGATGGAGAGGACGAGGATCAGGGCGGCGATCAGGACGTTGCGGGACTTGGTAAAATCGACCTTGTTCTCAACCACGTTGCGGACGCCGACGGCGGAGATCATGCCGTAGAGCACCAGGGACAC
>CAMGPO010000117.1 GCA_946060825.1 uncultured Clostridia bacterium
GCTACCTTTTGCTAGTCTAACCTCACCGACAGCTGTTTCGGATTCAATCTCGGTTAGGACTGATAGGGAGTGAAAACGCTGACTTTTCTTTGGAACGGTCAGCGGAACCCTTGGCGGATCGCTATTTTGATGGCCCACGGAAGGATGGTTTGGTATCGCCGTTTCCAAAGGGTACGGAATTGGTTTCCGCCTCTGTTTCCAACGGCGTTCTCAGTCTGGAACTGACCGACGCCTTCGCCAATTTGAGCGGCGTAGACCTCTCTTTGGCTCTGAGCTGCATCAGCATGACTTTCTCCCAGATGGAGGGTGTTGAGGCGGTGGAACTTTCGACAGAGCATCTGCCCATCGGCGGTCAGGCGAAGATCCGTCTTGATCGGGACCAGATTCTTCTGGAGGACAACAGTCTCGAAATGGCAGAGAACACACTGAATGTCTATTATGCCGATGAGCGGTACCGCTATCTCATCGCGGCGGAGGAAAAAACCAAGTTGGAAGGGACGGAGGAGCAGGCCGCCTTTGCGATCTCCATGCTGGGTGCAAAGCCTCAGAACGACTCCCTTCATGCAACGCTGCCCGAGGGAACGGAAATTCTCGACCTTTCCATCGAGGACGGCCTCTGTATTGTGGATTTCAGCGCGGATTTCTATCGAAACCGACCTTCTTCAGAGGCGGAGGAGCGTTTAACCATTCTCTCGATTGTCGATACGCTGACGGAGTTCAAGGAAATCGAAAATGTGCAGCTCTACGTGGAAGGCGAGGCGCTGTCGACTTATTCGCGGATGGACCTCACCATGAAATTTACACGCGATGAGACGGCCATCGGTCCGGTTCGCGCCGGACTTAACGAGGTGGATGCCACCCTTTCTGTTCTTCGAAAGAACGACTGGACGCTGACCGAGGTTCCTATGCGGGTCAAATCAGAGGCCAATGAGACAGACTCCGACGCTGTGATGTCGGCGCTTCTGAACTTCAGAGAGAGAAACGGCTACATTTCTCCGATCCCGGCTGACACAGAGGTCTTGTCGCTGACGGAGCGGGGAAACCGGTGTATGGTCGATCTATCCAAAGATTTTGCCGCCGGATTGACAACGGAGCAGAGTGAACTGCTGGCTGTCCAGTCGATCGTCTCATCTTTGACGTCCCTCGAGAGGATTCGCTATGTGAACATCACCATTGAAGGGCAGGCTTCCGGCCTAACCTACGTGAATTTGAATCAGGATTTTGAATAACGGCTGCCGGCGTGACTTCGGTCACGCCGGTTTTTTTCGAAAAAAAAGTTTCGGGGTCCGACGGCAGGTACTTGACAAGTCAGAATAAAAGTTTTATCATATGAGCAGATGCTCAGATGATAAAAGGAGGGGATGAAATGACCCCACACGTTCCCCATATTCTGGATGAGGAACAACTGTTCAATATGGCGGAGCTGTTCAAAGCTTTCGCGGATTCCACAAGAATCAAGATTCTTTATCTGCTCTTCACGGAGGAGCACTGTGTCGGGGATATCGCGTCGGACGTCGGCGTCAGCCAGTCGGCGATCTCCCATCAGCTTAAGCTGCTGAAGCAGATGAAACTGGTCAAAAGCAGAAGAGAGGGCAAGACCATCTATTATGGTCTCGCCGATGACCACGTCAAAACCATCATCAACATGGCGAAAGAACACTTGGAGGAATAGAGCATGAAAAAGAGTTACAAGGTAGAAGAACTTTGCTGCGCCAACTGCGCCGCAAAAATTGAAGCCGCCATCAGCAAGCTGCCCGAAGTGGAGGAGGCGACGCTGAATTTCATGACCCTGCGGCTGACCATTTCCTCTGATACGGCCGACTGGGACAAGTTGATGCAGAAGGTGGTGGCGATTTTCGCTAAAATTGAGCCGGACAGCAGGGTGGTCATCAGATGACACGCAAACAAAAAAAGGAATTGCTCCGAATTCTGATCGCGCTGGCGCTCTTTGTCTTGGGCTTGTTCCTTGACGGCTGGTGGGCGCTCAGTGTGATGGCTGCAGCCTGGCTGGCCGCCGGATCCGAAGTCGCCGTCACGGCTATCTCCGGCATCTTCCGCTGCCAGCTTCTGGACGAGAATTTCCTGATGACCATCGCCTCCATCGGCGCTTTTGCCCTCGGCGACTACAAAGAGGGCGTCGCGGTTATGATCTTCTTCCGCGTCGGTGAGCTCTTTGAAGACTATGCCGTCAGCCGCTCCAGAAAATCCATTTCCTCGCTGATGGACCTCCGCCCGGATACAGCGGTCGTGCTGGAAAACGGGGAAGAGGTGGAAAAGGAACCGGAAGAGGTTGTGATCGGCGACCGGCTGCTGGTGAAGCCTGGCGAACGGATTCCGGTCGATGGCCGTGTTCTGGAAGGAACCGGTTTTCTGGATACCTCGAAAATCACCGGGGAAGCGGAACCGCGGGAGGTTGTGCCCGATATGGAAATTTTGTCCGGTTGCGTCAACCTCTCCGGCGTTCTGACGATCGAGGCGGAGAGTGCCTATGAGCATTCGACTGTCGCCCGGATCCTGGAGCTGGTTGAATCCGCCTCCGATAAAAAGGCCAGGACGGAGCGTTTTATTACCCGCTTTGCCCGGATTTACACCCCAGCAGTCGTATTGGCAGCCGTTTTGCTGGCCCTGGTTCCACCGCTGGTATTCCAGCAGCCCTTCGGGGAGTGGATCCGCCGTGCACTGACCTTCCTCGTCATCTCCTGTCCCTGTGCACTGGTAATTTCGGTGCCGTTGAGCTTTTTCGGCGGCATGGGCGCCGCCTCAAAGCGAGGGATTGTGGTGAAGGGAGGAATTGTGCTGGAACAGCTTGCCCGACTGGATCAGGTGGTTTTCGATAAAACAGGCACGCTGACCACCGGTGAGTTCACCGTCTCCGGTGTGTTCCCGAATGGAATGGGGGAAGAAGCGCTTCTCCGTCTTGTGGCGGCCGCGGAGCAGTATTCCGCCCATCCTGCCGCAAAGGCCATCTGCCGGCAGACAGACGCTGCCGGCGAAGCGGAAGAGATCGAAGAAATACCCGGCTATGGCGTTTCCGCCGTCGTTGGTGGCAAGCGGATTCACGCCGGCAACCGTCGCTTGATGGAACGGGAGGGCATTGATCCCGAACTTCCCTCGGAGGGCGCAACCTGCATCTATGTCACGGTGGATGGAAACTATGCCGGCCGCATCGAGCTGGCGGATACCATCAAGGAGAATGCTGCCGAGACCATGTCCGAACTGCGGCAGGCCGGCGTGCGTCGCCTCGTTATGCTGACCGGCGACATCGAATCCTCCGCAAAACGGGTGGCGCGCGCAATCGGACTGGACGAGTGGCGGGCCGGCCTTCTGCCCCAGGACAAGGTGACGGAGCTGGAGGAACTGCTTTGCACCGGCATGGTCACGGCCTTTGTCGGAGACGGCGTAAACGACGCTCCTGTTCTCACAATGGCAGACATCGGAATCGCCATGGGTGGCGTCGGCTCGGATGCGGCGGTGGAAGCTGCCGACGTGGTTATCCTACACGACAAGCTCTCTGGGATTCCGGAGGCAAAGCGGATTGGCAAGAAGTCCATGCGGATTGCCAAGGAAAACATCATCTTCGCCCTCGGCGTCAAGGCAGTTGTTCTGGTGCTCGGCGCGCTCGGTTATGCCAGTATGTGGCTTGCGGTCTTTGCCGACGTCGGTGTCTCGGTCATTGCTATTCTGAACGCGATGCGCACCATGTATCTTGCCAAATAATTGACCTTGCGGGCAGACCCGGAGCATGATAAAATGGACAGGCTGGAGTGCGGTATTTTACCGCCTTGGCCTGTCCGCTTTTGCGGCATCAAGAAAAAGGAGTGCTGCATCATGGAGAATATGAACACATACATGGAATTCGCAGTGGAAAAGACAGTTGCCCTGCTGGCCATCGACAGTCCGACGGGCTGCACGGAGGAGGCTGCTGCCTGGACACAGCGGGAGTTTGAGGCTCTGGGCTTCCCGACATCCCGAACGGCAAAGGGCGGCGTTCTGATTGCGCTGGGCGGCCGCGACCCGAAGAATGGCATCCTGCTGGAAGCCCATACCGATACGCTGGGCGGCATGGTGGCAGAAATCAAGGCCAACGGACGGCTGCGGATTGTCAACCTGGGCGGACTCCACTGCCACAGCATCGAGGGGGAGAACTGCCGCGTCCATACCAAGTTCTGCGGCGTCTACGAGGGCACCTTCCAGATCTGCAATCCCTCCGTCCATGTCAATGACAACTTTGATGGAGCTGCCAGGAGCTACAGCGCTATGGAAGTTGTTCTGGACGAAAACGTCAGCACTGCGGACGAGGTAAAGAAGCTCGGCATCCGAACCGGCGATTTTGTCTGCTTTGACCCGAGAACGCGGGTGACGGAGTCGGGCTACATCAAGAGCCGCTTTCTGGATGACAAGCTGAGCGTCGGCATCCTGCTGGGCTATGCAAAATATCTCCACGACAATGGGATCGTGCCGGAGCGCAGCGTTTATGTCCACGTCACGACTTATGAAGAGGTCGGCCACGGCGGTTCGGCTTCCGTGCCGGAGGGCGTCACTGAGGCCATTTCCGTGGACATGGGCTGCGTTGGCGACGGGCTGCAGTGTACCGAGCATCAGGTCTCCATCTGCGCCAAAGACAGCGGTGGTCCCTATGACTTCAACGTGGTCAAGGGTTTGATAGAGGCGGCCGAACGGGAGCATGCCGACTACGCCGTGGACGTCTATCCCCACTACGGCTCCGACGTCGAAGCAACGCTCCGGGCCGGCTACGATCTCCGCCACGGCCTGATCGGTTCCGGCGTCTACGCCTCCCATGGCTATGAACGGAGTCACAGGGACGGCGTGCTGAACACGCTCAAGGTACTCAAAGGTTATATCGGGTAAAAATACACCGGAATCCATCAGGATTCCGGTGTTCGTAATCTTACGGGTTCTGCTTGAGCAGGGCCTCGCCGGCCTTGTAGATATCTCCAGCGCCGACGGTAAGCAGTAGGTCGCCGGGCTGGGCAAGACGACGCA
>CAMGPO010000118.1 GCA_946060825.1 uncultured Clostridia bacterium
TTTGAGATCGAGAGCACGATCATGGAGCTGCCCTACGTTCTCGAGTGCGGCGTCTCCGCCGCCCCGGACGAGGTCCGCGGCCAGGTGGTCAAGGCGAGCATCGTCCTGATTCCCGGCGTCGAGGGCACCGAGGAGCTGAAGAAGGAAATTCAGAACTACGTCAAGACCCACACCGCTCCCTACAAATATCCGAGAATCGTCGTTTTCCGCGACGAGCTGCCCAAGACCATCAGCGGCAAGATCCAGCGCAACCAGCTCTGATCGCTTTCCCGCACCACTTAATTGTCATTCCACTCGGCCCAAGAGCCGCCGCAAGCGGCGGTTGGCCTCGTAAGCGCCTCGCTGCGGCTCGGTGTGAGGGCATGAAATGCCCGAAGAATCTTCCCGCACCCGCCTGCAAAAGATTCTTCGGCCTACGGCCTCAGAATGACAACGGAACGTTTCCCCGTAGGGCGGCTTGCCCACAAGCCGCCGGAAACCCGTCGATCTGCACCCCTGTAGGGCGCGACGACTTTTCCTCAGCGCTGCTGTATCTGCCACCGACAGCGCAGCGCCTCGTCACACCAAAAAGCCTCCCCCTTTGAGGGGAGGTGGCTCGGCGAAGCCGAGACGGAGGGGTGCAGCCCCTACACTTTTACGATGCAAACCAAACAAAAATTTTGCATTGACAATTTTATCCTGAAATGTTATGATTCCAGACAACAAAGGCTTTGACGGAGAGGGCCACCTGCAAGCCGCATCTCAGAGAATTGGCGGTTGGTGCGAGCCACGATGGGCGCAGCTGGTTTGTAGCTCCCGAGCCGGAGAGAAGAACACCCCGTTTCGGAGTCAGTAGAACTCTCCCGCGTCAGCTGCGTCAGTGCTTAGGGCTTGTTGGAGCCCAATGAGTGGTATCCGCCGTGAGGCGGGTGCAATTTGAGTGGTACCGCGGGTTGCTTTGTCGGCTCGTCTCAAGGAATCAATCTTTGAGACGGGCTTTTTGTTCGTCTCCCCACGGAGGTAACTACCATGAGCACCCAGACCCTGACCGGACTCGAATATAAGATCCGTGAAATGGCCGGCCGTATCCGCGAGCTGCGGGAGATCACCGGCCTCTCCACGGCAGAAATGGCCCGCCGCACCGGCGTCAGCGAGGAGGAATACCGCCTCTGTGAAAGCGGCCGGCGGGAGCTGAACATCTCCTTCCTCTACCGCTGCGCGCTCAGCTTCGGCGTCGACGTCACCGACCTGATCGAGGGCCACAGCCCCAAGCTCCGCTCCTACTCCCTGACGAGGGCCGGCGACGGCCAGAAGATCGAGGAAGCCCACCACATGACCGGCTACAACCTGGCCGCCGGCTTCCAGAACCGCATCGCCCTCCCCCTCTACATGGAGCTGGGCTACCGCCCCGGCTCGGAGCATCAGGATATCGAGCTGACCACCCACGACGGACAGGAGTGCGACCTCGTCATCCGGGGCCACATGAAGATTCAGATCGGCGAGCACAGTGAAATTCTCCACGAGGGCGACTGCATCTACTACGACAGCTCCACGCCCCACGGCATGATCGCCGTCGACGGCCAGGACTGCGCCTTCTACGCCATCGTGCTGAACCCCCTGGGCGCGCCGTCCCAGGCTCAGCCTGACAAGGCCGCCGCCTCCAATCCCTCCCGGGAAAAGGACGCCGAGCGCCGCATCTATCAGGACTTCATTCTCCCCACGGAGGACGAAAACGGCGCCATCCAGGCCATCGCCTTCCAGAACGAGGAGAAGTTCAACTTCGCCTTCGACGTGGTCGACGAGCTGGCCCGCCGCAAGCCGGAGAAGCTGGCCATGCTCCACATCGCCCTGGACGGCACGGAGCGCCGCTTCACCTTCGACGATATGCGCAAGGAATCGGCCCGGGCCGCCAACTACTTCAAGTCCCTCGGCATCAAACGGGGCGACCGGGTCATGCTGGTGCTCAAGCGCCACTACCAGTTCTGGTTCTCCATCCTGGGCCTCCACAAGCTGGGCGCCATCGCCATCCCGGCCACGAACCAGCTCCAGGCCAAGGACTTCTCCTACCGCTTCAACGCGGCGGACGTCCGCGCCATCCTCTGCACCGCCGACGGCGACACCGCCCACCAGGTCGATCTGGCGGCGGCGGAATGCCCCCAGGTGCGGCAGAAGATCCTCGTCGGCGGACAGCGCGAGGGCTGGCACGACTTCAACGAGGAGTACACCCTCTTCAGCAGCCACTTCGCCCGGACCGGGGACGCCCCCTGCGGCTCCGACCCGATGCTGATGTTCTTCACCTCCGGCACCTCCGGCTATCCCAAGCTGGCGGCCCACAACTATAAGCACCCCCTGGGCCACTTCATCACCGCGAAATACTGGCACCAGGTCAACCCCGACGGCCTGCACCTGACGATCTCCGACACCGGCTGGGCCAAGTCCCTCTGGGGCAAGCTCTACGGCCAGTGGCTCTGCGAGGCGGCCATCTTCGTCTACGACTTCGACCGCTTCGACGCCGAGAAGATTCTGCCGCTCTTCGCGAAATATCACATCACCACCTTCTGCGCGCCCCCGACCATGTACCGGATGCTCATCAAGAACGACCTGAGCCGCTTCGACCTCAGCTCCATCGAGCACGCCTCCATCGCCGGCGAGGCCCTGAACCCGGAGGTCTTCCGCCAGTTCTACAAGGCCACGGGCCTGCAGATCATGGAAGGCTTCGGCCAGAGCGAGAGCACGCTGATCATCGGCAACCTGATCGGCGGCAAGCACAAGATCGGCTCCATGGGCAAGCCGGTGCCGCTCTACGACGTCCGCCTGCTGACCCCCGAAGGCGAGGAAGTCGGTCCCGGCGAGAACGGCGAGATCTGCATCAACATTGCGAATGGCCTGCCCTGCGGCCTGAGCTACGCCTATGAAGGCAGCCCGGAGATCACGGCCGAGACCTGGAAAGACGGCTTCTACCACACCGGCGACCTCGCCTGGAAGGACGAGGACGGCTTCTACTGGTACGTCGGCCGGGCCGACGACGTCATCAAGTCCTCCGGCTACCGCATCGGGCCCTTTGAGATCGAGAGCACGATCATGGAGCTGCCCTACGTTCTCGAGTGCGGCGTCTCCGCCGCCCCGGACGAGGTCCGCGGCCAGGTGGTCAAGGCCAGCATCGTCCTGGTCAAGGGCACCGAGGGCACGGACGCTCTGAAGAAGGAAATCCAGAATTACGTCAAGACCCGCACGGCCCCCTATAAATACCCGAGAATCGTGGAATTCCGCGAGAGCCTGCCCAAAACCACCAGCGGCAAGATCATCCGCAAGCAGCTCTAAAAGCCTCCCCGCACCACCCCGCTGTCATTCTGAGGAGCGTCAAGCGACGAAGAATCTTCCCGCACCCGCCTGCAAAAGATTCTTCGCTTCGCTCAAAATGACATCGTAACGATGACGCCGCAGGGGCGGCCCCTCGTCAGAATTCGGAATCACATTCCATCTTTTCGCCCAATGGGCAAAAAGAATGGCCGTGTTCCGATTCTTCCTCTCCCCACGCGGCAGGCCGCCCCTACAGCCAATTTCATTCCTTGTAAAAAGGACACATCACCATGGAACACAAACGCCTGACTCTCTTTGCCGGCCACTACGGCAGCGGCAAGACCAACATCGCCGTCAACTACGCCCTCCTGCTCGCGTCGGAGGGCAAGCCGGTGGCGATCGCGGACCTCGACATCGTCAACCCCTACTTCCGCACCAAGGACAGCGCTGCCGCCCTGACGGCGGCAGGCATCGCCCTGATTTCGCCCCAGTTCGCCAACTCCAACGTCGACCTCCCCGCCCTGCCGGCGGAGGCCTACCGGCTGGTGGAGGACCGGTCGTCCTGGGCGGTCATGGACATCGGCGGTGACGACCGGGGCGCTTACGCTCTGGGCCGCTATGTCCCCTACATTCTGGCGGAGAACGACTACCGCATGGTCTTTGTCGCCAACCCCTACCGCCCCCTGACCCGTACGCCGGAGATGGCGCTGGAGGTGATGCGGGAGATCGAGGCGGCCTGCGGCCTCCGCTTCACCGACCTCGTCAACAACGCCAACCTCGCCGCCGAGACGACCCCCGAGGCCGTCCTGGACGCGATCCCCTATATGGAGGAGCTTTCCCGGCTCAGCGGCCTACCGGTCTTTCTGACCACGGCGGAGCGCTCCGTCGCCGCGGGACTCACCGGAAAGGTGGAGCCTCTGCTCCCCATGACATTACAGGAAAAATATTTTGATTTGCCGGAGCAGCGGCCCAGGCCGCTGTTCGGGTAAACGATTGAAGGAGGAACCCCCAATGGCAAACGTAACGTTCCTGACGGATCTCTGTAAGGGCTGCGGCCTGTGCGTCAGCGCATGTCCGAAGGGCTGCCTGAGCATTGCCGAAGGCCGGATCAACAAGAAGGGCTATTCCCCCGCGGTCATGACGGCCCCGGAGAAGTGCATCGGCTGCGCCTTCTGCGCCACCATGTGCCCCGACTGCATCATCACCGTGGAAAAGTAAGGAGGATTATCATGGCAGAACGTGTACTCATGAAGGGCAACGAAGCCATCGCGGAGGCGGCCATCCGGGCCGGCTGCCGCCACTACTTCGGCTACCCGATCACCCCCCAGACGGAAGTGGCCGCCTACATGGCCAAGAAGCTGCCCAAGGTCGGCGGCGTGTTCCTGCAGGCGGAGAGCGAGGTCGCGTCCATCAACATGGTCTACGGCGCCGCCGCCACCGGCACCCGCGTCATGACCTCCTCCTCCACCCCCGGCATCTCCCTGATGGCCGAGGGCCTGAGCTACATCGCCGGCTCCGATGTCCCCGCCTTCGTGGTCAACGTCCAGCGCGGCGGTCCCGGCCTCGGCGGCATCCAGCCCTCCCAGTCCGACTACTTCCAGGCCACCAAGGGCGGCGGCCACGGCGACTATCACATGATCGTCCTCGCCCCCGCCTCCGTGCAGGAGATGGCCAGCCTGACCATCAAGGGCTTTAATCTGGCGGACAAGTACCTGATGACC
>CAMGPO010000119.1 GCA_946060825.1 uncultured Clostridia bacterium
CATGCGGTCGAACTCCGCCTGACGGGCCGGGCTGTTGAGCAGGTGGCAGGCACAGAAGTGGTCCGGCTCGACCTCGTCGAAGTCCGGGGTGATATACTTGCAGACCTCCATGCACTTCTCGCAGCGGGTATGGAACTTGCAGCCCTGGGGCGGGTTGGCCGGCGAAGGGATGGAGCCCTGCAGGATGATGCGTTCCATCTTCAGATCCGGGTCGGGCATGGGGATGGCCGAGAGCAAGGCCTGGGTGTAGGGGTGCTTGGGGTTCTTGAAGAGGGCGTCGGTGGGGGCGTACTCGACCAGGTTGCCCAGGTACATGACGCCGACGGTGTCGGAGATGTGCTCCACGACGGAGAGGTCGTGGGAGATGAACAGGTAGGTCAGGCCGAAGTCCCGCTGCAGCTCCTTGAGCAGGTTGATGATCTGGGCCTGGATGGACACGTCCAGGGCGGAGACAGGCTCGTCGCAGAGAATGAAGTCGGGGTTCAGGGCCAGGGCCCGGGCGATGCAGATACGCTGCCGCTGGCCGCCGGAGAACTCGTGGGGATAGCGGTCCTTGTGGTACTCCTGGAGGCCGCAGGCGTGCATGATGCGGGTGACATAGTCGTCCAGCTCTTCCTTGGGCACGATCTCATGCTCCCGGACAGCCTCGGCAATGATCTCGCCGATGGGGAGCCGTGGGCTGAGCGAGGAATAGGGGTCCTGGAAGATGATCTGGATCTTGGGCCGCATGGCACGCAGCTCGGCGTCGGACAGGGAGAAAACCTCCTTGCCGTCGAAGTAGACCTCGCCGTCGGTCTTCTCCTGGAGGCGGAGAATCGTACGGCCAACCGTGGACTTTCCGCAGCCGGACTCACCGACGAGGCCCATGGTGGTGCCGCGCTTGATCTTGAAGGAGATGCCGTCGACGGCCTTGACGTTGCCGACGGTGACCTTGAAGAAAGAGGACTTGATGGGGAACCATTTTTTCAGATTCTTGACCACCAGCAGGTACTGCGGGTCGTTTTCCGCGCCTTCAAAGCCCTTGGCGGTATATTCGTCAATGCGTTTTTCTTCCATCACAGCAGCTCCTCCACATTCTTGGATTTCGGGAAACCAAGGACCTCGCCCTCGTCATGGAATCTCCAGCAGGAGACGACGTGGGTGTCGGAGATTTTGATTTCTGGGGGATAGTCGCCCTTGCAGCGATCGCACTGCATCTCGCAGCGGTCGCGGAAGTAGCAGTAGTCGGGCATATCGACGGGGTTGGGGACGTTGCCGGGGATGTTGTAAAGGGCCTCGACCTTCTTGCCGACGACGGGCTTGGACTTCATCAGACCGATGGTATAGGGGTGGCAGGGGTTGTGGAAGATGTCCTGGGCCGTACCCTTCTCGACGATACGGCCGGCGTACATGACGACGACATAGTCAGCCATGGAGGCGACGACGCCAAGGTCATGGGTGATGAGCATGATGGACGAGTTGATCTTGTCCTTCAGGTCCCGCAGCAGATCCAGAATCTGGGCCTGGATGGTGACGTCCAGCGCTGTGGTCGGTTCGTCGGCGATGATCAGGCCGGGCTTGCAGGCCAGGGCAATGGCGATCATGACACGCTGCCGCATACCGCCGGACAGCTCGTGGGGGTACATCTTGTAGACGCCCTCTTTGTTGGCGATGCCGACCAGCTCCAGCATCTCCAGTGTGCGGGTTTTGACGTTCTCGTCGGACATCTCCGGGTTGTGGAGCTTGATGACCTCGTCCACCTGATCGCCGATGCGGAACACCGGATTCAGGGAGGTCATGGGCTCCTGGAAGATCATGGAAATGCGGTTGCCGCGGATCTCCTGCATCTTGGCGGTCGGCGTGTTGACGATGTTGAGCGCCTTGCCGGCGCCGTCGAGGTTCAGGCGGATCTCGCCGCCGACCACCTGGCCCGTGGGACGCTGCAGAAGCTGCATCAGGCTCAGGGAGGTGACGGACTTGCCGCAGCCGGACTCGCCGACGACGCCGACGGTGGAGCACTTGGGGATATTGAAGGAAATGCCGTCCACCGCCTTGACCACGCCGATGTCCGTAAAGAAGTAGGTGCACATATTGTCAAATTCGACAACATTGTTCGGATCCTTCATAGTGGTCTCATAGAGCTTCGGATCCTTGTTGGCGTCGGCGCGCTCTTTTTCGAGCTTGCGGGTGATCTTCCGGTTCATTCTGGAGATCGCTTTGGAGTCCTTGCCGGAGATATATGCCGTATTTTTCCGTTTTGCCATAGTCCTGTCCCTCCTTACCGCTTCATCTTGGGATCGAAGGCGTCGCGCAGGCCGTCGCCGACAAAGTTGAAGGCGATAACGGTCAGGCAGATCAGCAAGCCTACGGGAATCCAGATGTAGGTGAATTTGATCATGTTCTCATTGGAGCTGGTGACGGAGTTGATCATCGTGCCCCATGTGGCCAGGGGGTGCTTGACACCGAGGCCCAGGTAAGACAGGGTGGACTCAGTGATGATGACGCCGCCGAGGCCCATGGTGGCGGAAACGATCAGCTGAGGCATGACATTAGGAACCAGATGGCGGAAGATTCTTCTGGAGACACGGATGCCGGTGGCCTCGGTGGCGACCATGAACTCCTGCTCACGGAGGGACAGGATCTGGCCGCGGACGAGACGGGCAATGCCGGCCCAGCCGAGAACGCCAAGGATGGCCATCATCCACAGCAGGCGGGTGTAGGAATTCATCTTCGCAGCGTCCATATAGGAGCCCATGATGATGAGGATGGGCGTCGACGGGATGCAGTAGAAGATATCGACGAGACGCATGATCAGATTGTCTACCCAGCCGCCGAAATATCCGGCAATGCCGCCCATGACAACGCCGAGGACAGTCTCGATGCAGACAACGACAAAGCCGACCATCAGAGAGATACGTCCGCCGTACATCATACGGGCCAGGACGTCATAGCCGTCGCCGTCGGTGCCGAAGGGATGTGTTATAGAAGGGGGTGCATTCAGATCGATCAGGCTCTTCATCTGCATACAGGTCAGGACATACTGGCCGGTCTTGCGGGTGATGGTGATCTCCGCGTCCTCATAGACGATGTTGCCGTTCTCATCGGTGACGGTGATCATGGTGTCTTTCTTCTTGCCGTCCTTGTCCTCGACGGTAATCGTCTGCTTCTGCGGAATCTTGTGGGTAAAGACCGCAGAGCTGCCGCCGCTCTCCTCAAGGGCGAGCACCTGCTCCGCCACGGCCTCCTTGAAATCCGGGTTGAAGGAGTCGTCGCCCAGCATATCGCGGACAACCACGTTGGTGACCAGCGCCACATCGCTGCCGCCGGAGGTGATGAAAAACTCGCCGTCGCGTTCGGAGATCTCATAGTCGACGCCGCCGGCAGTGAAGGCGCCGCTGCCGTAGAGGGCCAGGGCCGCCTCCCGCTTGAACTCCTCGGAGAAGGAGGTGCCGGAGGTCACGCTGTCAAAGACGAAATTGGTGGAGACATAGGCGGTGTGGACGCCGCTGCCTTCGGCGATCTGATAGCTGACACCGTCGGCAGAGAGAATCTGGTACTCGGTGCCGCCGACCGTGACAGTGCTTTCGCCGTTCTCAATGGCGGAGAGAACCGCGGCCTCAAAGTCCTTGTCCATGGAAGCGCCGGTGTACTGGAAGGAACCGTCTCCCTCGCGCAGGATATCATACTCAGTCTTGGAGAGCTTCTGCAGGAGATAGGTGCTGCCGCCGTACTCGACGGACTCCTGGCGCTGCACCACAGCCTGCGCGATGGCGGAAACCAGGCCCGCGTCGGGCGCAGAGCCGTCGGAGGTTTCGAGCTTCTGGCCCAGGGTCACATACTTGCCCACGGGTTCCTGTGCCACATAGCTGGCGATCTCCGTCAGGTCGGGCACGCCGATGGTGTAGACACCCTCGCCCAGCTTGGTGACAATATAGTTGACGCCGTCGCTCTTGCCGGTGATGGTGGTCTCCGTCCCCTCTTCCTTCTCGATTTTGGAGACGGCGGTGCCGATGGCGCGGGTGACATAGCTGTCCACCGTCAGGCTTTCGTCCACCTGATAGTTGACATACTCGCTGCGGATGGTGGCAGCGGCATAGTCGGCGTTGATATAGTCATGGGTATAGAAGGTCTCCGTCTGGCCGTAGGGATAGACAATGGGCACCAGGAAGGAGAACACAAACATGACGACGAGGATGACGCTGCCCACGATGGCCAGCTTGTTGCGCACGAACCGCTTGAAAACCAGCATACCGGGAGAAAGGACCTTGACGCGGGCCGCATCGTCCAGCTTCATCGGCTCGTCGGCATGCTTCGCCTTTTCGGCGGCAGCGGCGGCCTCTCGCTCCTTCAGAACCTCGTTGAGATCGCGCTTATTCTGCTTTTCCATGTCGTTCCTCCCTTCTCAGCTCAGACGGACTCTCGGGTCGACCACCGCATAGAGGATATCGGCAATCAGGTTTCCGAGGAGGGTCAGGCAGGAAATAAACATCAGGTAGAACATGGTGAAGGGGATGTCGCCCGCCACCATGGCGTGATAGGATGCATAGCCGATGCCGCGGAAGCCAAAGATCGTCTCGGTGATCAGAGCGCCGGAGAACAGGCCGGGCAGAGAGCCGCCCAGAATGGTCACAATGGGAATGAGGGTGTTGCGGAAGGCGTGGTAGTTGATGACCTTGCTCTCGCTCAGGCCCTTGGCCCGGGCGGTACGGATATAGTCGGCGTTCAGAACCTCAAGCATATTGGTGCGGGTATAACGCATCAGGCCGCCGATGCCCAGCAGGATCAGCGTCAGGGCCGGCATAATCATATGCTCCGCCCGGTCGAGGAACTTGCCGAACTGGGAACCTGCCATTATTTGTGCTGGTAATAATGCTGCTGAAATGTATATTGCTGGATCTGCGTTCCACTCAATTACATCAATTTTTTCTCCATTCAATTCATTTATAATGTTTTGAATACGAATTCCTTTTTGACCAACACATAAACAAGGGCAAATAGCGAGTCAAACACATCGTC
>CAMGPO010000120.1 GCA_946060825.1 uncultured Clostridia bacterium
GATCAATATGGGATTAGACTTCGATTTCTCCGGCATTAAGGATAAAGCTGCCAACGCCGCCGGCGCTGCCAAGAAGAAAGCTGCGGTTCTGGCCGGCATTGCCAAGGCCAATGTCTCCATCTACGCGGAGGAGGACAAGATCAAAAAGGCCGAGGCCGAACTTGGCCGCCTCTATTACAACGATTTTGTGACCGGTAACGGGGTGGACGCCGAGGCATACCAGCCGATCTGCGACCGGATTACCGAGTCCAAGAATACCATTCAGGAGTTGAAGGCCGCCATTGCCGAGATGAAGGCTCAGAGCGGCGCCGAGGCTGCGGTGGACGAGGACGAGGTCACTGACGCCGACTTCGTCGTTCCCGGCGAAGAGGCCGCTGAGGAAGCTCCCGCTGAGGAAACCGCCGAGGCTCCCGCCGGGGAAGCTCCGGCAGAAGAAGCCGAAACCCCTGCAGAATAAGAAAAGCACGCAAAGCCGCCCGGACAAGTGCGCACAAATATGCAACAGGCACAGCAGTTCACCCTGCTGTGCCTGTTCTTGTATTGGCATATGATCTGTGGTGGAGGGAGACTGGGGTTTTACACACCTCGTCCTTATTCATCGGGCTGCTGCCCGTCATGAGCCGGCCATTGACATTCCGTTATGTTCATATTGCTGAAAACAGCCTTGAATGATGATTCTTCCGGAGAGCAGGCATAAATTCCAAATCTGATTTTCCCGCCGCCTTTGTGCATATGGCAGATACGCATCTGACTGAACTGCTCCCCATCCGCAGAGCATTCCATACAGTAATCGTCTTCTCTGCGGCTGAAGCGATACCACATGGTCTTGACGGATGCGTCAATCACAGTCGTGGCCCAATCAGAATACCCATAATTTGTAACCACACTGCCTAAATGCTGAAACTCCTGATTTTCATATTCGACAGAGGCTTTGAACCAGTTTTCACTGTCCAGATACAGGACGACTCCGCACTGATCGAACCGGCAATGGCTGTCCTCAAATTCTGTCTTGACAACAAAACTGAAATATGGTTCTTCCGTTTCCATTTGCAATACCGGGGCATTATCATTTCGAAAATGATAGTACGTTCTCTGCCACAAATCCGTATGAGGTTTTGTGATAATCTCAATGGAATCCTTATCGATTCTGTACCGATCCGGCTCTCTTGTCCAATGAAACTTTGTGAAATCCATTCTTTTATCCCCGATAAATGGCTGCGCAATTACAGCGTAATGATTTTGGACGCTTCCGTAAAGGAATAGAGCGCTGCCGTTCCGTTTTCAAAGTGGAATACGGTCACCAGATTATCATCCACAGAATCCATACTGCTGAGCGCAGCGGTGTTTTCTTCCATCACAGCAGCTCTGGCTTCACGGCGCAAGTCCTCTTTTACGGCTCCCTCTACACGGATCCACTTTCCCTTGTGCATACCGCAAAGTTCCACTTTTCCATTTTTTATCATTTGCTGGTATACCTTTTTCTGGTTGTTTGTAACGATATATACCATAGGTGCCGTTCTTCCCTGGTCATTTCTTTTCGCAGCTGTTTTGCCAAAGGAACCAACTGCTTATTGTGCTTTGGCTGCATGACAATCCCTCCGTCACGGCTTACGCCGTGCCACCTCCCTTTACACAAGGGAGGCTTTGGTGCTGCGCAAAATCGCAGATCGCACAGTACACCGAAAGGTGTATAGAAGTGCGCTCTTTATCAGTTCGACAAATTGGGATTTGTCTATTTCGACAATGCTCCATTTTTCAGTTCATAAGACGGATGATACAGCCCTGTTGGCTCGTAAAATTCACCACAGATATATTGAAACCCTAATCTGTGTAATACCTTTGATGAGGCTGTGTTATTTGGATTGTGACCTGCAAACAATCCCTCTATTTTTAAAACTGAAAATGCATAATTTATTACCGCCTGTGCGGCTTCTATTGCATATCCTTGTCCCCAGAACTTTGGTCGTAAATGAAAACCAATTTCGTATTTTCCCTCTTTATATGGTCTTAGACCACAACACCCAATAAGTTCATTTGAAGTCAATTCAAAGATAGGCCAGTATTGAACATGATATTCCGCACGATTCTTTATTTCTATATCTAACCGATTTACTATATCCTGTGTAGAAAATCGACCGCTAGTACAGATGAATTTCGTTACATCAGGGTTTCCCCAGAGTATTTCTGCCAACGTAATGTCATCTTTTTTCCATTCGGAAAATCCAATTCTTTTTGTTGTTAAAAAGAAGTCTCTTTCCATACTCCACCTCTACAAATTCCAATTTATCGGTCTGTTTCATCATATTATACGGCTACAATATATGCAAGAATAGTCCCGGCAGACATTACTGCCAGGATTGAAACTGTTTTACGAGCACCCGTCTTTCCGGGGCGGCTTTTTGCTTTTTTCGCATAGGTATGCCCCGGAGGCGGCTCGGGAATGGGCATTCCCACCGGAAACTCCATGGACATTTCCGGCGGGATATGGTAAAATTGATCTACCACACCACGAAGCACGGAAAGGGAGGACAGTTTATGAATACTGCGCTGGTTATTATGGCGGCCGGAATCGGCAGCCGGTTTGGCGGCGGCATCAAGCAGCTCACGCCCGTCGGGCCGAATGGTGAGTTGATCATCGACTACTCCATCCATGACGCGCTGGAGGCGGGCTTCAACGAGGTCGTCTTTATCATCCGCCGGGAGATCGAACCGGAGCTGCGGGCGATGATCGGCGGCCGGCTGGAGCGGGGGATTGGAACCATTCCCAATCTCCGGCGGGTGTCCTGCGTCTATCAGGAGCTGGATGACCTCCCAGAGGGCTTTGACACCGCAGCGTTGGCAGCGGACCGGGCGAAGCCATGGGGAACCGGTCAGGCAATTCTGGCCTGCCGCGGGGTGGTCGACTGTCCCTTCGCGGTCATCAACGCCGACGACTACTACGGCAAATCGGTATTCCGGGCCATCCACGACTTTTTGACAGAGCACGGGACGGAGCGGGGCCACTACTGCATGGCCGGTTTTGTTCTGAGCAATACGCTGTCCTACTTCGGCAGCGTGACCCGGGGCCTCTGCGAGGTCAGTCCGGCGGGCTACCTGACGGGTATCACCGAGACGAGAAACCTGATCCGGACGGAGCAGGGGGCCGAGGCCGACGGCGTCGCCATCGACGGCAAAACGCCGGTCTCCATGAATATGTGGGGCTTTACGCCGGACTTTCTGGAGGGGCTGGAGGAGGAATTCCGGGAATCCCTGCGGACGGGCGATACGGTCCGGGGGGAGTTCCTGCTGCCGGAGGTGGTCGGCCGCCGCCTGAAAACCGGCGAGGCCCGGGTGCGCTGCCTGGAAACCAAAGATCGCTGGTTCGGCGTGACCTACAAGGAGGACCGGCCCATCGTGGAGCGGCGGATCCGGGAGCTGATCGACGCGGGTGTCTATCCGCCGCGGCTCTTTTCCGAACAACTCGTCTGAAAAGGGTTGCGTTTTGCCGCGATTCTTTTTATAATATTTCTGTGAAATCTGATCAAAAGGCGCCTTCCTGAAAGAGCCGGGCATCCTCCGCGGCTGTCCGGCCTTTTCATTTCCGCCTTTGGGGCGGGGGAGCCATGAGGAAACTGTTCGACTGGAAACAACCGGAAAACCGCAGGACAGGCGCTGTGTTTACGGCGGCCTTCGCCGCCATGCTGCTGCTTCTCCTGCTGTTCCACGGCCAGTTTTACGGCTGGGTGACCCACGGAGGTGGCAGTGAGGGCAAGGAGGGCGCGCCGTCCCCGGCACTGGAGACGGCCTCGGATGTTCTGACCCAGACCTTCCGCCCGGCCTTTAACGGCCTTGAGACCGTCAGCGTCCGTCTTGACACCGGCGGGACGGAGCCGGTGGACTGCACCCTGCGCTTCACCATTACGAACGGCGACGGCCTGGTGCTCTACCGGGAGGACGTGACCTCCGACCGGATCGAGAACTTCTGCTACTATATCCTGAACCCGACCGTGCCCATGCACGCCTGGCTCCGCTATACGCTGACCGTCACCTGTCCGGAGAATCCCGGCGGCACTGCCTATCATGCGTTTCTCTCGGAGGGGCTGGAGGAAAACGGCGGCCTCTCCTTCAACGGGGAACCGCTGGAAAGCGGTCTGGACCTGAAATTTGACTACAACCACTTCTACTATAAGCGCTATGTGCCCCTGCTGCTGCTCTGCGCCATGGGCATGGCCGCCGCCTGGCTGCGCCGGGACCTGTTCCGCGGCCCGCTGACTTCCGGCTTCGTCACCCTGCCAGTGGCGGCCCTGGCCGACCTCTGGATGGTCGAGCTGCTCTCGGAGAACCGCCTGTTCTCCATGGGCCTCATCCCGATTCTGACGAATCTGGCGCTGATCGCGGCCCTGTCCTTCCTGCTGATGGCCCTGCTGAACCGCTCCGCGGCCGCCGGGATCGCCACCGCCGCCCTGATGCTGGTTCTGGGCCTTTTGAACCATTACACCCTCAAATACCGCGGGACAGTCATTCTCCCGACGGATCTCTACTCCATCGGCACCGCCGCCCGGGTGGCCGGGAATTACGACCTGCGGCCCGATATCCCGGTGTTCCTCTGCGGCATTCTCTGGCTGTACCTGGCTCTCCTGCTCTGCAGGACCAACGTGCGCTGCGGAAAGCGGGGGCGGCTCGCCGGTCTCGGCGTCGGCGCGGTTCTCTGCGTGTTCTCCGCCATGACCGTTTTCCACACCGGTTTTCTCCGCAAGCTGGATGTGGAGATCAACCTCTGGGATCAGACGGGGCGGAGCAAGGAGATCGGCTTCCTGCAGAACGGCATCGGAAACCTGCGCTTTCTGAAGCTCGACCGGCCCGAGGACTACTCGGACGAGGCGGCGGAGGAGATCCTGGCCGGGGCGTCCGCGACGGCGGAGGGCTCGCCGGGGGAGCCGCCGGACATCGTCATCATCATGGCCGAGGCCCTGGCGGACCTCTATCACACAGGCCCCCTGCAGACTTCG
>CAMGPO010000121.1 GCA_946060825.1 uncultured Clostridia bacterium
GTGCGGAAGATGAACGCTGCAACGGTGGTCGTACTGGCGCTCCTGGCAGCGGCCGTGGTGTGCTCCGTTCTGTCCATGAAAAAAGGAAAGAACGGGGGCTGCTGCGGTGACTGTACCCGGTGTGGCCGGAACTGTGAAAAATGACAAGCCCCGGAGTCGGGAACACCGGCTCCGGGCTTTCTCTGGAAAGAGAGCGCTTGACTTCCCAGTGCCGGCGAGATAAACTAATTCGAATAGGGTAAAAGGAATCCGCTGCATGAAAGCGGCGGAACAGGTGAACACTATGCTGAAATTTCCGATTTTTCTGGATCTCGCGGGGAAACCGGTACGGATCTTCGGCGGCGGGGCCATTGCCCTGCGGCGGGCCTCTGTCCTGACGGAGTACGGGGCGGTGGTTACAGTTGTGGCTCCGTCGGTGCTGCCGGAGATGGCGGCCCTTCCCGTGGCCGTCGAGCGGCGGCCCTACCGGCCCGGCGAGCTGGATGGAGAGCTGCTAGCCCTGGCGGCTACGGACGACGGAGCTGTCAACGCCGCCGTTGTCCGGGAGGCCCGGGAAAAGGGCATTCTCGCCAACGACGCATCCAACCATGAGAACTGCGATTTCTACTTCCCCGCCGTGGTGCGTACGGAGACCCTGAGCATCGGCGTCACCGGCACGGGGGAAAACCACCGGGAGGTGCGGGACGCCGCGCAGAAACTGCGGGAGGCGGCCCTATGAGCAGACAGAACGTTCGGATCGGCAGCCGGGAGAGCCGGCTGGCCGTGATTCAAAGCGAAGTCGTCCTGAACTGGATCCGGGAGCACCACCCGGAGATCGGCGTGGAGCTGGTGACCATGAAGACCTCCGGCGACCGGGTGCTCAACCGGGCTTTGGAGGAGATGGGCGGCAAGGGCCTGTTTGTCAAAGAGCTGGACCGCGCCCTGCTGGAGGGCCGGACGGAGCTATCCGTCCACAGTCTGAAGGATCTGCCCATGGAGACGCTGCCGGAGCTGCCCGTTTTGGGCTTCACCCGGCGGGAGGATCCCCGGGACGTCCTCGTCCTGCCCAGAGGGGTGGAAACGTGGGACCGGACGAAGCCGGTGGGCTGTGCCAGCCGGCGGCGGGCCATCCAGCTCCGGCGGATCTGGCCCGAGGTGCGGGTGGAGCTGATCCGCGGCAGCGTGGAGACCCGCCTGCGGAAGCTGGACGAGGGACAGTTCGGCGCCACGATCCTGGCGGCGGCCGGCCTGAAGCGCTTGGGCCTCGAGAATCGGATCTCCCGGTATTTCACGCCGGAGGAGATGCTCCCGGCGGCAGGTCAGGGCATTCTGGCCGTCCAGGGGCGGCAGGATCTCGATTACGGCTGGCTTTCCGGCTGCTTTGACCGGGAGGCCGCCTGCTGCGCTCTGGCGGAGCGGGCCTTCGTCCGGGCGCTGGGCGGCGGCTGCAGCTCCCCGGTGGCGGCCTACGCCGTGCCGGAGGGTACACAGCTCTGGCTGCGGGGCTTCTACAGCGAGCCGGACGGCACCGGCTGCTGGTTTGGCGAGCTGCGCGGCAGTATGGAAGAAGCGGAAAAGCTGGGCCTGGAACTGGCCCGGAAGTGGAAGGAGGAGAACCATGGCCGGTAAGGTCTATCTGATCGGCGCCGGACCCGGCGATGCGGGCCTGCTGACCTGCAAGGGCAGGGAAGTTCTGTCCAGAGCCGAGGTCGTGGTCTATGACGCCCTGGTCGGGGCGGAAATCTTAGCCATGGTGCCCCGGGAGGCGGAGCGGATCGACGCGGGCAAGCGGGCCGGAAACCACCGGCTGCACCAATGGGAAATCAATCAGCTCCTGCTGGACAAGGCGCTGGAAGGAAAAATGGTGGTGCGCCTCAAGGGCGGCGACCCCTTCCTCTTTGGCCGGGGCGGAGAGGAACTGGAGCTGCTGGCGCAGCACGGCGTCCCTTATGAGATCGTCCCCGGCGTCACCTCAGCCATTGCCGTCCCGGCCTACGCCGGAATTCCGGTGACCCACCGGGACTGCTGTTCCTCCGTCCACATCATCACCGGCCACCGGCGGGACGGCAAGGCGGGACATCTGCCCTACCGGGCGCTGGCGGAGACCGGCGGCACCCTTGTCTTTCTCATGGGCGTGAAAGCACTGCCGGAGATCTGCGCCGGGCTACTGGAGGCGGGCATGGATCCCGGGACGCCGGCGGCCATCGTGGAAAAGGGGACGACGGCGGAGCAGCGCACCATGACCGCGACACTGGCGGAGCTGCCAGAGACGGCGGAGCGGGAAAAAGCCGGTGCACCGGCGGTGATCGTTGTGGGCGGCGTCTGCGCCCTGCAACCGGAGTTTTTCTGGCGGGAGCGTCTGCCCCTCTTCGGCTGCCGTCTCGTCGTTACGCGGCCCAGGGAGCGTCAGGGCGTCCTTTCAGGGCGGCTGCGGACGCTGGGGGCCGAGGTGATGGAAATCCCGGCCATCCGCACGGTTCCGGTTGAGCCGAACGAGACCCTCGACCGGGCCATGGACGGCCTCGCCTCCTATACTTGGCTGGTGTTCACCAGTCCCGGGGCTGTTGGCCAGTTTTTTGACCGCCTCCGGAACCGGAAACGGGACATCCGCGCCCTGAAGAACTGCCGTCTGGCGGCCATTGGCAGCGGAACTGCCGCGGCCATCGAACAGCGGGGCCTCTTTGCCGACCTGGTGCCGGAGGTCTACGACGCGGCGCATCTGGGCGAGGCTTTGGCCGCGCAGCTGCGGCCCGGCGACCGGGTGCTGCTGCCCCGGGCCAGGGAGGGCGACCCGGTCCTGCCCGAACTGCTGCGGCAGGTCGAAGGGGCGGAGATCACCGAGATTCCCCTCTATGACACTATCTATGAGTCTTCCGGGATTATCGACCTCGCGGCGGAATTTGTCGCCCATCCCCGCACGATGGCGGTCTTTACCAGCGCCTCGACGGTGCGGGGCTTCCTGGCAGCAGGAGGGCCGGAGAACATCACGGCGCTCTGCATCGGGCCGCAGACGGCGGCCCAGGCCAAAGCGGCGGGCATGACTGTCCATGTGGCCCGGGAGGCCACTCTTGACGCCCTGATCGAACTCGCAGAACAGATACATGAAGGAGCAAAACAGCCATGAACCTGACAAAAAGACCGCGCCGCCTCCGCGGCGGAGAGGTGCTTCGTAAGATGGTCCGGGAGACCCGGATCGACAAGTCGGCCCTGATCTACCCGGCCTTTGTGGCCGAGGGACTGCGGGAGCCGGAGGAGATCGGTGCGATGCCGGGCCAGTACCGCCACAGCGCCGACAGCCTGCTGCGCCTCGCCGAGTCAATGCTGGAATCCGGTGTCGACAAGATGATGCTCTTCGGCATTCCCCGGGAAAAGGACGCCCTCGGCAGCGGTGCCTATTGCAGCCACGGCGTCGTTCAGGAAGCTCTGCGCGCCCTTAAGACTCATTTTCCGGAGCTGTACCTGATCGGTGACGTCTGCATGTGCGAATATACCTCCCACGGCCACTGCGGCGTTCTGCACGGCCGGGAGGTGGACAACGACGCCACCCTCGACTATCTGGCTCGGATCGCTCTGAGCCAGCGGGAGGCCGGCGCCGATATGGTGGCCCCCTCCGACATGATGGACGGCCATGTGGCGGCCCTGCGGGCCTGCCTCGACGAGCACGGCTACGCCGACACGCCGATCATGTCCTATGCGGTTAAGTACGCTTCCTCCTTCTATGGCCCCTTCCGGGAGGCCGCAGGCTCCGCCCCGGCCTTCGGCGACCGGCGGAGCTATCAGATGGACGTCCACAACGTCCGTGAGGCCGTCAAGGAAGCGTCTCTCGATGTGGAGGAGGGTGCGGATCTCGTCATGGTCAAACCGGCCATGGCCTTCGGCGATGTGATCACCAGAGTCAAGGATTCTGTTCTGGTGCCCGTGGCGGCTTACAGCGTCAGCGGCGAATATGCCATGGTCAAGGCGGCCGCTGCGGCGGGCTTCATCGATGAGGAACGGATCGTCTGCGAGCTGGCGGCATCCGCCTTCCGGGCTGGGGCCGACATCTACCTGACCTACTATGCGAAGGAGCTTGCAGGCTTTATCACCGAGGGGAGGATCGGCTGATGACGGAGCGGGAAACAGCGCTGCAGACTCTGCTGACGGAAATCCGTCCTGCAGATCAGGCGGCCATGGACCGGGCAAAGGCCCGGCAGGCCATGCTGGCCAAGCCGCCGGGCAGCCTCGGCAAGCTGGAGGACATCTCTGTCCGTCTGGCGGGCATCACCGGCAGGGTCCAAAATGAGGTCTGTAAAAAGCGGATTATCGTCCTCTGCGCCGACAACGGCGTCGTGGAGGAGGGCATCTCGGCCACGCCCCGGTCGGTGACGGCAGCCCAGGCCGTCAACATGACCCATCACCTAACGGGAATGTCCGCCATGGCCCACCACTTCGGCAACGAGATCGTGGTTGTGGACATGGGTATCGCAGACCCCTACGACGGTCCGGCGGTGCTGAACCGCCGCATCGCCCCCGGCACCCACAACCTGCTGCATGAACCGGCTATGACCCGGGAACAGGCGATGCAGGCCATCCTGACCGGGGCGGAGCTGGCCCGGCAGGCGAAGGCCGACGGCGTTTGTGTCGTCGGCGTCGGCGAGATGGGCATCGGCAACACGACGACCTCCTCGGCCGTCCTGGCGGCCCTGACAGGCCTCTCCGTCGAGGCTGTGACGGGCCGGGGCGGCGGTCTGACTGACGCGGCCTTTCTCAAAAAGAAGCAGGTCATCACGGCGGCCCTGGCGCGGGCGAAGCCGGACCCCGCTGACGTGGTCGGCGTCCTCTCCGAGGTCGGCGGCTTTGACCTGGCGGCCATGTGCGGCGTATTCCTGGGCTGCGCCCGGGAGCGGCTACCCGTGGTCATTGACGGCTTCATCTCCATCGTGGCGGCCC
>CAMGPO010000122.1 GCA_946060825.1 uncultured Clostridia bacterium
GTCTGGTCTGAGGGTCATCATACTATTATTATATTATATATGACCGGGGCTGCGGAGCGTTTCCGCGGCCCCGGTCTTGTGCAGAGACAAAATTGCCGGATGTATTGCCATCCGGTTACAAACCTGTTATAATAATTACAACTATCCACCCGGAGGCGTTTATGAGTCAAATTGCAGAGATTCTGAGAGAAATGCGGGAAAAACTGCCCGATTTACCGATAAAAGAACAGGAACCCATGAGGCTGCACACCTCCTTCCGGATCGGCGGACCCTGCGACGCGATGGTGCTTCCGCGGTCGGTGGAGGAGCTGCGGGCTGTTCTGGCGTTTCTGGGGGAGCAGGGCGTCCGTCCGCTGATTCTCGGCGCGGGTACCAACGTCCTGGCTCCTGACGAGAGAATCCGCGGCATCGTTCTTGTGACGAAGAATCTGACGACCCTGGAGCAGACCGGGAAAACGGTGCTGACTGCAGGCTGCGGCGCGGCCATGTCGCGGCTGTCCAATTTCGCCCTGGAGCTGGGCCTGACCGGCCTGGAGTTTGCGCAGGGTATCCCCGGCACGGTCGGCGGCGGTGTTTACATGAACGCCGGTGCCTATGACGGGGAGATCAAAAATGTCGCCGTAAAAACAGAGTTTCTGTCTTTTGACGGAACAATGCGTACCTTTGCAGGGGAGACGCAGGGCTTCCGTTACCGCGGAAGCGCTTTCCAGGGGATGGAAGGCGTCATTGTGGAGACGGAATTCTGTCTTCAGCCCGGGGACCCGGCCGCCATCCGGGAAAAAATGCAGGACTTTGCCCAGCGCCGCCGTACAAAGCAGCCGTTGGAGCTTCCCTCGGCCGGATCCACGTTCAAGCGGCCCGAGGGTCACTATGCCGGCGCGCTGATTCAGGAGGCCGGACTCAAGGGCTTCCGCGTCGGCGGAGCAGCTGTGTCGGAAAAGCACGCGGGCTTCGTGGTCAACCTTGGCGATGCGACGGCAAAGGACGTTCTGACGCTGATTGAAACGGTGCAGCAGCGGGTTTTCGAGAAAACCGGCGTGACGTTGGAGCCGGAGGTCCGGCTCCTCTGAGGTATTTTTATGGAATTTGTCATTATTTCCGGCCTCTCCGGCGCAGGAAAGAGCAACGCCAGCAAGACGCTGGAGGACATCGGCTTTTACTGTGTGGACAATATGCCGGTGGATCTGATCCCGCAGTTCGCCCAGCTCTGTCTGGCGACCAAGGGACGTTATGAGAAAGTGGCGCTTGTGACGGACGTTCGGGGCGGTCTGACCTTTGACGGCCTGTTCCTGGCGCTGGAAAAGCTGGACGCCATGAAGTGCGTCTATACCATCCTCTTCTTTGAAGCCACCACAGAGGTTCTGATCAAGCGCTTCAAGGAGACCCGCCGGATGCACCCGCTGATGCGGGACGGCTCTACGCTGCTCCAGGCTGTCGAACGGGAGCGGAAACTGCTGGAGCCGGTGCGCCACAGGGCTGCCTATATTTTTGACACCTCGACCTTTTCGGCGGCCAAAATGCGCGGCGAGTTGATCCGTCTCTTTGCCGCCAACGCCCGGGAACACAGTATGGCGGTGGAAGTCTGCTCCTTCGGTTTCAAGCACGGTCTGCCCATGGACGCCGACCTGGTGTTCGACGTTCGCTTCCTGCCGAATCCCTATTATATCGCGGAACTGAAAAACAAGACCGGACTCGATCAGGATGTCCGGGATTTCGTGTTTTCCTATCAACAGACCAAGGACTACGTGGAGAAACTTGAGGATCTTCTGGCCTTCTCTCTGCCGCTTCATCTGGAGGAGGGCAAAACAAATCTCTCCGTTGCCGTCGGCTGTACCGGCGGACGGCATCGCTCCGTCGCGATTGCAAAGGAGCTGGGGGATTTTATTACGAAACTCGGATTTGCGACGGCGGTCAGCCACCGCGACCTTGGCAGGAGATGACGGCGTATGGCAAAAATCATCGGCGCACAGCCGCTGTACGATTATGGGTTTGATTCAAAATGCTGCTGTTCGGGACAGAAGGCCCTGAAGATTGTTGTGATCGGCGGCGGCCATGGACAGTCAACCGCCCTGCGTGGCCTCAAGCACTACACGCCGAACCTGACGGGAATCGTCGCTGTCTCCGATGACGGCGGCGGCTCCGGTATGCTCCGGGAGGATCTGGGGATTCTGCCGCCGGGCGATATCCGCAACTGCATCATGGCCCTGTCCGATACGGAGCCGCTGCTGGAAAAGCTGATGTCCTACCGCTTCGAAAGCGGCACGCTGCTGGGCCAGAGCTTTGGTAATCTGTTTCTGGCTGCCATGACGGAGATCAGCAGCAGCTTTGACGAGGCTGTGCTGCGGATGTGTCAGGTGCTGTCGGTCAAGGGCAAGGTTCTGCCGGTCACCAATGAGAATATCTTTCTCGAGGCCGAATTTGAAAACGGCAAGACGACCTTGGGGGAGAGCAGTATCTACCTTGACAAAAAGATCAACGGCTGCCGCATCCGGGAAGTCCGTCTGGTGCCGGCCCATCCGCAGGCTCTGGCGGAGAGCGTTCAGGAGATTCTTGGCGCCGACATCGTCCTGATCGGTCCCGGCAGCCTCTATACCAGCATCATTCCGAATTTCCTGGTGGACGGCATCACGGAAGCTGTGTCTCTCACGAAGGCGCTCCGGATTTTCGTGATGAACGTGATGACCCAGGACGGCGAGACGGAAGGCTACACAGGAATTGATCATATCCGGGCGTTCTGCGATCATGCAGCGTCCGGCCTGATCGACGTCTGCCTTGCCAACGACGCGTCCATCGATGAGGACGTTCTTGCGGCCTACCGCAAGGAGGACAGCGAGCCGATCCGGCTCTGCCGGGAGGAGATCGAAGCCCTTGGCATCCGGGTTGTTGAAAAACCGCTGATCGCCCATTCCCGTTTCGCCCGCCACGATCCGGCCAAGCTGGCCGAGGCGGTGATTGAGATCTATGAGTCTATGCATACATAGAGAGGAGAGAACGCCGTGTCTTTTTCGTCCAGAACCAAGGCGGAGCTGTGCCGCCAGCCCATTGCGCGGAAGTGCTGCGCCGTCTCGGAGTGCTTCGGCGTTCTGCTCTATTGCAATACCTTTCAGCCGGGCCAGATCCGCATTGTGACGGAAAGTCCAGACTTTGCGGCCCGACTGCCCCGGTTGTTCAAAAAAGCATTCGGCCTAACTTTTGACGTCCTGCCGGAGGAAAAACGGGGAAAACGGGTGTTCCAGATCACGGATCCGGAAAAGCTTGCGGTCGTCTGGGAAGCCTTCGGCTTTTCCCGGGAGGGCGATCCGGCCCTCCATGTAAACTACGGTCTTCTGGAGGATGATGCCTGCGGCTATGCTTTTCTCCGGGGAGCGTTTCTCTCTGGCGGTTCCGTGACGGATCCTGGAAAACGCTACCATTTGGAGCTGGCTACGACCCATGCCAAGGTCGGCCGGGAGACCCACGCCCTGATGCTGGACCTGGACCTGTCGCCCAAGGAGACGGAGCGGGGCGGTAGCGTGGTGCTCTATTTCAAGCAGTCGGATTATATTGAGGATTTCCTGACCTCCATCGGCGCGCCGGTCTGCGCCATGGAGATCATGGAAGCGAAGGTGGAAAAGGAGCTGATCAACGGCGTCAACCGCCGGGTCAACTGCGAGACGGCCAACCTGACCAAGGTAGTCGACGCGGCCCAGGAGCAGCTTGCCGCCATCCGGAAGCTGGAATCCAGCGGCCGGCTGGAAACGCTGTCATCCAAGCTGCAGGAGACGGCGGCCCTGCGCCGGAAAAACCCCGAGGCCACGCTGACGGAGCTGGCGGAGATGATGAACCCGCCCCTGACCAAGTCGGCCATGAATCACAGAATGAGAAAGCTGATCGAGCTAGCAAAGGAGTAGCGCCATGGGCTTTGTCCATCTCCATGTTCATACGGAATACAGCCTGCTGGACGGCGCCTGCCGCATCGGCGGGCTGGTTCAGCGCGCCAAAGAGCTGGGACAGGAGGCTGTAGCCATCACGGACCACGGCGTCATGTACGGCGTCATCGACTTCTACCGGGCGGCAAAGGCTGCCGGCGTCAAGCCGGTCATTGGCTGCGAGGTCTATGTGGCCCCCAGAACCATGTCCGACCGCGTCCACGGCATCGACAATGAGGCTCACCACCTAGTGCTGCTTTGTGAGAATGAAGAGGGTTACCGAAACCTGAGCTATATGGTCTCCATGGCCTTTCTCCATGGCTTCTACAACCGGCCCCGTGTGGACCTTGACCTGCTGCGGCAGCACTCCAAGGGGCTGATTGCCCTTTCTGCCTGTCTGGCTGGCGCGGTACCGCGCAAGCTGATGCAGGATGACTACGACGGGGCAAAGCAGGAAGCCCTGACGCTTGCAGAAATCTTCGGCGAAGATCACTTCTATTTGGAGCTGCAGGACCATGGCATCGAGGCTCAGCAGACCGTCAACGCCGGGATATTGCGCTTGGCCCGAGAGACTGGACTTCCCTTGGTCGCCACCAATGACGCCCACTATTTGACCCGGGAGGACAGCAAGATTCAGGATGTCCTCATGTGCATCCAGATGGGAAAAACCGTGGATGACCCGGACCGCATGAAATTTGAAACCGACGAATTCTACCTCAAATCTGAGGCGGAGATGCGGGCACTGTTTCCCAATGTGCCGGAGGCCTTTGAAAACACGATCAAAATTGCTGGGCGCTGCAATGTGGAGTTCGTTTTCAACCAGTATCATCTGCCGGCCTTCGACGTGCCGGAGGACTATACCAACGAGGAATATTTCCGCAAGCTCTGCACGGACGGCTTTCGGGAGCGCTATCCCGAGCAGCCGAAGGAATACCTGGAACGGCTGAACTATGAGATCGGTGTCATCAGCCGCATGGGCTATGTGAACTACTATC
>CAMGPO010000123.1 GCA_946060825.1 uncultured Clostridia bacterium
GTCCCTGCCGTAGCCAGACCGGTGAATACGTTCCCCTTCTGTCCGCAGTAATCCACCTGGGTGTACTGCGGCGTATAGGTCGTATGTACGGCAATGGCGTTGATCGGGTGGTTGCTGACGCTCAGGTCCGTACCGTTCTCGTCCAGCGTGAAGGACGTGGCCGTGAAGAGGCGGCCGTCGGAGGTGGCCTTGACGTCGTTATACTCCTTAAAGAGGGCGACGTTGGAGCCGTCGGTACCGCAGACATAGATGTCATTGCTCAGGTTAAAGTACAGCTTGCCGCCGTACAGAGCCACGGTATGGGCCAGGGCGGGATACTGCTCGGTGAACACGAAGTCCTCGATGACCTCGTCGCCCAGAACGACCTCGCCGTTCATGGCGCCGGTGCCGTAGTCGAAGAGGACGATGGCATCGGGATCTTCCTTGGTGGAGATGCCGAAGGAGCTGCCCTGGCTGTCCTCAGACTCTTCCAGATAGTCGGGGGCGGAAATCGGACGCTTCTTCAGCAGATCCTGGGACTCCACATCGACACGGGTGCCGTGGGTCATGTCACTCATGCTCACGTCCATATCCGAATCTTCGGACTCCATCTGATCCATCATGTCGGCGTAGGAAGCAGCGCTGGCGCCGCCGTCCACATAGTAGACATAGCCGTCGTCGCCCCAGTAGACCTTGCTGATGGCGCCGCTGAACCAGGAATCCTCGTAGCTGGTGTCGTCATAGGCGGTCTCGTCAGGGTTCTCGACCTTTTCATACTTGTGATGGTTCGGATCGTCGGGGTTGTACTTGGGATCGTCCTCCTCGTAGACCTCATCCGTCTCGTTGTAGACATAGCCGTCATAGAGGGAGTCGATGCGTTCGACGTTGTCGCCGTACAGCTTCGCCATGGTCTGCGGGGAAACCATGAAGTAGGTGTGGTTGACGCTGCCGTCGGACTCGCCGCGGTACTGCTGCATGCACTCGATGTAGATGTCATCGTAGCAGGCGTCCACGTAGTACCAGTTGGCCTCGCCGCTCGGATTGTCAGCCTTCACGGCGGAGAAGTAGTGAACGTTGTTGAAGATGCCGCCGTCGAAGCCTGCGCCTGCAAGGCTGGCATCCGCCGTGTCAACCAGGAACTTGACCTGGACGAAGTCCACAAGGTCGCCGCCGTTCGCGTCAACCTCTGCGACCGTAGCCCAGCGGGTCGTATCGTTGCCCTCGTCGTCCTTCTCGGTGACCTGATAGACCTCGGGATGGGCCGCCTGCACCAGCAGGTTATAGGCCGCCGCGTAGCCGGGGCACAGGGCGCCGTAATAGCCTTCCGCGGTGCCGTCGCCGTTGGAGTCAAAGCTCTCGCGGAGCTGGTTGCTCAGGAGGGCGCCGAAGGTGGTCATCTGGATGGGGTCAGTCTCGGCAGGGTTGCCGTCCTCGTCCTTGGCGGTCATGGCGCCCATGTCGAACCAGGCGTTCTCCGCCAGCCAGTCATGGAGGAACAGCTGGGTCTGCACTTCGGTCAGGCCGCTGGGCATGGCGTCCATGGCAGCGTCCCGCATGGCGAGCAGCTCGCTGCCATACTGCATATAGTAAGCCATGAAGGCCTGGGGCAGATCCCGCACCATCATGGTCATCTGCGCGGGCGGAACCTGGGTCTCCGGATCCACGTTGCAGATATACTTCAGGGCGGCCATGGGGTTGCTCTCGGAGTTCTTGGAGGTCCAGAAGTCCGTGGGCGTGCCGAAATACTCCGCCTTGTCGTTGATGAAGGAGCTCAGAATGCTGTAGAAATAGGCGACCTCCGCCTGGCCGTTCTCCTTGTCGGAGGTGAACAGGCCGATGATGTTGCCGTCCTCGTCGGTCTTGGGACCGGTGGCCGGATCATAGACGAAGGTATCGTCGGTGTAGCTGGCCAGCTCGATCTCGGTGTAGAGGAGCCAGTTGTCCTTCTCCTCCTCGGAGAAGCCGGGATCCGTGCCGGCATCGACGACCGTCTGCTCATAGGTGACCACGTTGATCCACACGTCCTTGGCAGAGATCATCTGCGCCAGGGCGGCTCTGCCCTCTTCGGTCTCGTTGGTGATCTCGATGTGCGCGCCGCACACGGAGCAGTCAAAGGCAGCGCTCTGCAGCTCGAAGTAGACGTTGGGTACGATGCCCTGCTCGACTTCCTTCGTCTCGGTGTTGTAGAGCAGGCCGGCGCCGACAGGTCTGCCGTTCTCGTCGGTCAGCTGGTTGCCGTCCTCATCGAAGGCATAGGACGTGTCCTTGGTCGGCTCCTCGTTCCAGACAAAGTCGATCTCGGGAGGACCGTAGTCCAGATCGCCGGAGAGAACCTTCTGGCGGAACTTGGCCATATCGGCAACGTTGATCTCGCCGTCGCCGTTGTAGTCTCTGCAGGAGTCGGGGTCCTTGATGACGTTCATGCGGAAGATTGCCATATCCGCAATGTCGATCTCGCCGTCCTCGTCGTAGTCGCCGATCACCTTGCCGCTGACGGTATGGTTCGTGCAGGAGGATTCTTCTTCCCCGCCCTCGCCGTCGGCAAAGAGCACCGGGGGCTCATAAGAGCCTTCCAGCACGTCGGACGGAGCCTCGGTCAGCTCGTCGGAGAGCTCGACCGGCATCTCGGCCTCCGCGGCGGCCATGGCCGAGGCATAGCCTTCGCTGACGGTGTAGCTCACGCGGGTGACCTTGCCGTCCTTCGTGGTATAGCGCAGGTTGGTGAACGCGCCGGACAGATAGTTGTCCGCCAGAACGCTCTCCACCAGAGCGGACATGACGTCCTCGCTCAGGCCCAGGGCGGACACGTCGACCCGGCTGGCGCCATAGTTCGCGGTCAGGGCGCCGTAGACGGCGGAGCGTGCCGCTTCATAGCTCATGCCGCTGCTCCGCTCCACTTCGGCGGCCAGCGCATCGTCTCTTTCCTTCTCTTTTGCGGTCTTGCCAAGCGCCGCAAGCTCTTCCACGGTGTCTCGGACCAATGCCTCGGAACCGTTGAAGGGATGGATCGTCTGGCCAGAGCCGCTCTGGGCCGGTGCGGCAGATACCTGTACCACGCCAATGCCGGGAATCAGCACGACGCTCAGTACCATAGCCACGGACAGCACCAGAGACAGAATCCGTTTGAATGTTCTCATCAGGAAACCTCCCTATCCTTTCTATTCGCCTTGCGGCGTATATGTATAAACCAGAGCCGACCCAAGGGCTGGCATCCAATTTACGGGGTGATCGCCGGCTATGCCGGCGGACACGTCACTGCTCCGTGACGTTTGCCAAAAGCTGCAGCCCCTGCATCAGATGGCAGATAAAGCGGTCGATTTCCTCCCGGTCGGAAACGACGCGGCTTTCGTCGTTCCAGATCTCATGGAAGAAGGCGCTGTAAAGCTCCTGCATCTCTGCCCGGTTGATCTTCAGCAGCAGGTTTTCCTCCAGCCATTTGGTGTCCATCCGCAGATAGGAGACGGTGCTGGAGAGGAACACGCTGGGACAGGCGCTGTACTGGAAGTCCGACACCAGCGGATCATGCACCATGCGAACCTGCAGGGCCGCCGACTCGCGTACCAGCTTCCGCAGGTGCTCCAGCAGCCGGAGCCGCTGCGGGAAATCCAGCACGACCCGATGGTTGAAGAAGTCCAGCTCGCCGTTGATGATCAGCCGGGAAATGGCCGGCTCGAAAATCAGAAGCTGAACGTTTCCACAGTCCAGAATGCCGCTGGTCAGATCGTGAAGATTGAGAAGATCCGAAGCGTCGGCAATGCGGCCGGAGCTGACCATCTGCCCGGCAAACTCCCGGAAGAGGTCATCCGGCAGCAGGTGCTCCGTGAGATGGCCCAGCATCCAGTGGCGCTCCGGCGCCAGCAGGGCGTGGACATAGTCCATGGACTGGCCGAGCATCTCCCCCATGGTGACCCTGCGGAACAGCATGGTCTCCCGCGTACAGAGGGACTGGATATCGTGATAAAGCGGCGTGGAATTCTCCTCGCCCTCGCAGACGGCGACCGCCGCGCAGGTGTCCGGCCGGATCAGCATGCCGGTGATGGCAAAGTCGTGCTTGACCACGAACATCAGCTTGCCGCAGGCAAACTCGCTGCCGTGGAGCTGGAAGTCCACCAGCGAGGAGTTGACCAGCAGATTCGCTATGAACAGGGCGTCCCGGATGGTTTCCCCCTGCCGCTTGTCCAGGTGGATCAGCAGGGAGAAGTGGACGTTGGGGTAGGCATGGCGTTCCGCAGACTTGTCCGTCGCCAGGCTGACAATCTGAGGCCGGAACTCGTTGGCGATGGAAAAGAGGTCGATGGCCGCCATGATATTCTGGGATTTGACCCGCCGAAGGACCGGGTGGTTCATCTTCTCAATGAATTTCTTCATGGAGAGCTCCGGGTAAAAGGAGATGTTCGGCGCCACCACGCTGCCGCTGTTCTGCTGCAGCTGCTGCACATAATAATATTCTGCGATCAGGTTGTCGTAAATCGCCTGCCAGAGCTCTCCGGCGTCCCGCACCTCATAGTCCTGCCGGAGCTGGTCCAGCCCGGCAGCCGAGGCGTTTTCCACCAGGCACTGGCTGATTTTCTGCAGCACGTCGCTGGCGCTCTTTTCCGTGGGCAGCACGCGCCCGCCGATCCATTTGGAAATATACGACACGTCATACTGCAGCGCCTTTGCCAGGACAAAATGCTTGACCTCTGCCGTCGCAACAAGCTGCTCCAGCAGGGCGCTGAATCTGTTTTTTTGCTCCATTGTCTATCCACCGTGAACAGGATGCATCCGGCATCCCGTTGTCTCTCCTGAAATTCGTCCGACGGCCGAAAGGGGCCGTGCTGAAGCACACTACAGCGCGAAGCAGGACCCATCCTGCTCCGCCGGCAAATCTGGGCGGCGCTTCCTCACGCGAGGAGACAGCTCTGCGCCTGCTTTACAAAAAG
>CAMGPO010000124.1 GCA_946060825.1 uncultured Clostridia bacterium
TCTCCCGGGTCTGGGGCTTCGACTCCAACGCCGTGGAAAACCATGTGGAGGTCTATGTGGGCTTCCTGCGGAAGAAGCTCCGGAGCATCGGCTCCAACGTCCGCATAGAGGCCGTCCGGCGGCTGGGCTACCATCTGGAGGTGGACAAGTCATGCTGAAACGGCTGCGCTTCAAATTTGTCGCCGCCATCCTCGTCATCGTCACAGCCATGCTCTGCGTGATCTTCGGCCTGGTCTACCACTTTACAAGCCAGAGCCTTGAGGCTGAGAGCATCCAGATGATGGAGGAAGTCGCCGCCAATCCCTTCCGGCTCGGCACCCCGGAGGAGACGCCCAGCGGCGTCCGCCTCCCCTATTTTACGCTGATCACCGGTCCCCACGGTGAGCTGATTGCTACCGGCGGCGGCTACTACGACCTCTCCGACGAGGATTTCCTGCGGGAACTGCTGACCGTCGCTTTCTACTCCGACGAAGAGGTCGGCGCCCTGAAGGACTACAACCTCCGCTTTTGCCGCGTGACGGCCTCCCCGTACCAGTGCATCGTCTTTGCGGATATGTCCAGCGAACAGGCCACGCTGAACAATCTGGTAAAAACCTGCCTCTTGATCGGCGGCGTCAGTCTGCTGCTCTTTCTGGGGATTAGTCTGTTGCTGGCCCGCTGGGCCGTCAAGCCGGTGGAGCAGGCCTGGGAGCAGCAGCGGCAGTTTGTGGCCGACGCCTCCCACGAGCTGAAAACCCCGCTGACGGTCATCCTGACCAACGCCGAGCTGCTGCAGGCCCCGGACAGCGACGATGCTGCAAAGCGCCAGTGCTCGGCCAGCATTCTGACCATGTCCCGCCAGATGCGCGGCCTGGTGGAGCGGCTTCTGGAGCTGGCCCGGGCGGACAGCGGCGCGTCCCGCACCGCCTTTGCGCCCCTCGACCTCAGCGAGCTTGTCTCCGACGCCCTGCTCCCCTTTGAACCGCTCTACTTCGAGGCCGGTCTGACGCTGGAAAGCCGGGTTGACGGGGGTATCGCCGTCCGGGGCAGCGACGCCCAGCTCCGGCAGGTAGCGGAGATCCTGCTGGACAACGCCCTCAAATATTCCACTCCCGGCGGGACCGTCACCGTGACCCTCGGGCGGCAGAGCGGACACTGCCTGCTGTCCGTGGCCAGTCCCGGCGAAGCGCTCTCCCCCAAGGATCTCAAAAATATCTTCCAGCGCTTCTACCGGGTGGACAAGGCCCGCAACATGAACCACAGCTACGGTCTTGGCCTCTCCATCGCAGAGCGCATCGTCCTCTCCCACCGCGGAAAGATCTGGGCAGAGAGCGAACACGGCTGGAACACCTTCTTCGTCCAGCTCCCGGCCCTGTCTGCCGCGGCAAAAAGTCATTGACGAAACCGGATTTGCGCGCTACGATGGAACCGACAAATTCCGCTGCCAGCCGCAGCGGCCGGAGGTTTTGCTATGACTGAGATGATAACCGGTATTTTTCTCCCCTTTCTGGGCACAGCCCTGGGCGCGGCCTGCGTCTTTTTCCTGCGCGGTGGTATGGGCCGGACGCTGCAGCGGGCGCTGACGGGCTTCGCCGCCGGCGTCATGACCGCAGCCTCCATCTGGAGCCTGCTGGTCCCGGCCATGGATCAGGCCGAAGCTATGGGGAAATGGGCCTTTGTCCCTGCCGCCGTCGGCTTCTGGGCCGGCATTCTGTTCCTGCTGCTTCTGGACCGCCTGATCCCCCACCTGCATCTGAACAGCCAGGAGACCGAAGGACCGAAGTCCTCCCTGTCGCGGACGATGATGCTGGTGCTGGCCGTAGTTCTGCACAATCTGCCCGAGGGCATGGCCGTCGGCGTGGTGCTGGCCGGCTGGCGGACAGGTCAGGCCTCCGTGTCTCTGGCCGCCGCCCTGACCCTCTCCCTCGGCATCGCCATCCAGAATTTCCCCGAGGGCGCGATCATCTCCATGCCCCTGCGGGCTGAAGGCGTCAGCAAGCCGAAGTCCTTCCTTTACGGCGTGCTGTCCGGCGCAGTGGAACCGGTCGGCGCATTGCTGACCATTGCCTTCGCCTCCATCCTCATGCCCCTCCTGCCCTACTTCCTCAGTTTCGCCGCCGGCGCCATGGTCTATGTCGTCGTGGAGGAACTGATCCCGGAGATGTCCGAGGGTGAGCACTCCAACATCGGCACGATCCTCTACGCCGCCGGCTTCACCCTGATGATGGTTCTGGACGTAGCCCTGGGCTGAATGTTCATACCGCCTGTGCAGAGAAGCATCTGCACAGGCGGTATTTTTTCAGCGAGTTCCAAAGATCGTTTTCATGTCGGGGTCATAGGCCTTGCAGGAGAGGTGAATCAGCAGCTCCTCCGCCGCGGCCAGGGCCGCGAGCCCGCAGGCTGCCGCGCAAATGGGTACGCTCCAGGGCGTCAGGAGGCCGTAGGGGATGGCGAACACCGCCGCTCCGGTCAGCTTGTTCAGCCAGGTGTGCAGGGGTGCGAAGCGCCGGTATTTCGTGGCAGCGACGCCATAAGAGATCAGCCGCAGAGCCAGTACGGCCGCGGCCCCGTACCAGACCGCGGGCGGCAGCAGCGCCCACAGGACCGGGAGCAGCCTGACCATGGCTGCCGCACAGAAGAGAAGATCCGCCGCGCTGTCGAGCCGTGCACCCTGTTCGCTCACGGCGTTCAGCCGCCGGGCTGCCCAGCCGTCCAGCATATCGCTGACGCCGCAGAGTGTGTAGAGGCCGTAAAAGCCCGGCGATCCTGTCCGGAGGAACAGCAGGCCGAGGGCCCCGGCCATCCGCAGCCCGGTCAGACAGTCCGGCAGCATGGTTTTTTTCATGTCCATGTCCTCCCATCCCGTTTTTCGCATCGTATCACGTCCCGGTCCCGCCGTCAACTTTTTCGTCACCGGGACGGAAGGTCTTGCATTTCCCGTGGTCAGATGTTATGATGCAGGCGAACAAACCGTTAAAACTCCGAAAAACTCACACAGGACGGAGGATATTATGAAAACCATAAAGCACTACGGCGTCATCACCCTGAGTATCTTCATCATGGCGGTCGGGGTCTACTTTTTCAAATTCCCCAACAACTTCTGTTTCGGCGGTGTGACCGGCATGGCCGCCGTCGTCGCCCGCATCACGCCGCTCTCCGCCAGTACCTTTACCACCCTCGCCAATCTGCTTCTGCTGGCTGTCGCCTGGCTGTTTGTCGACCGGAAATTCGCCATGGATACGGCCTATGCCAGCGTCCTGCTCTCCGCCCTGCTGGTTCTCCTGGAAAAGCTCTATCCAATGGAGCGCCCGCTCTCCGGAGAGCCGGTTCTCGACCTGCTCTTTGCCATTGCCCTGCCGGCCATCGCCTCGTCCCTGCTGTTCTACATCGGCGCTTCCAGCGGCGGAACCGACGTTCTGGCCATGCTGCTGAAAAAGTACACCAAGATCAAAAACATCGGCAACGCCCTCTTTGTGAGCGACCTCGTGATGGTTCTGGCCGCCTGCTTCGTCTTTGACATTGAGACGGCGCTCTACTCCTTTGTGGGTCTGACCGTCAAGAGCTTCATGATCGACAACATCATTCAGAGCATCACCCTCTGCAAATCTGTCACCATCGCCTGCTCCAACCCGGAGCCAATCTGCGACTTCATTCTGAAAGAGCTGGATCGGAGCGCCACGGTGGTAGGCGGCTACGGCGCCTATACCCATGAGCCCCGGAGCATCATCTTCACCACCATGAACCGCCGCCAGGCAGACCGGCTGCGGACCTATCTCCATGAAAACCATCCCCATGCCTTTCTCTCCGTTTCCAGCACCAACGAAGTATTCGGCAAGGGTTTTACCCAAGTGTGACAAAACCGGAGGTGCCTATGTCGCCCAACGAGATTCAAACCGAATTCCGCAGCCAACGGCAGGCATGGGCAGACCGGCTCCGCTTCCACCGCCGCTGGCTGCACCGGCATCCGGAGCTGTCCCTGGAGGAACGGGAGACGGCCCGCTATATCGCCGGCCATCTGGAAGCGGCGGACGTCCCCTGCCGGCTGGTGGAGGACTGCGGCGTCATTGCCGGCCTCAGGGTCAGCGCGGCCCTGCCCACCGTAGCCATCCGGGCGGAGATCGACGCTCTGCCCCTCGGGGAGCAGACCGGACTCCCCTTTGCCTCAGCCTGCCCGGGGAAAATGCACGCCTGCGGCCACGACGCCAACGCCGCCGTCCTGCTGACGCTGGCCGAGCTTCTGGCCGGACACCGCAGCGCCCTCCCCTGCAACCTCCGCTTTCTCTTTGAGCCGGGCGAGGAGTGCGGCGAAGGGGCCAATCTGATGATCCGCCACGGCGCTCTGTCCGATCCCAGGCCGGACTGCCTGCTGGTCTTTCACTTCGGCAATCAGCAGCCCCGCGCCATGGAGATCCAGCAGAGCGTCTCCACCGCCAGAACTGCAGGGCTGGAGCTCCGGATCCGGGGCCGCTCCACCCACTTCAGCCAGTACGATGACGGCGTCGACGCCATGTATGCCGCCGCCCGGCTGGTGGTCGCCGCCCACGGCCTCCACGGCAGCCTTCCGACCGTCCACCCCTTCCGGCTGGGTCTCGGCATTCTAGAGGCTGGCATCAAGGGCAACATCGTTGCGGAGCAGGCATTTCTGAAAGGCTCCCTCCGCGCCTTTACCAACGAGGATTTTTCCCTTGTGTATGAGGCATTTTCCAACCACATCGTCCAAATCGAGCGGGATACCGGCGCGAAAATCGAGCTGAAGCTGACACGTAATATTCCGCCGATCTGCAACGACCCGGCCCTGGTGGCCCGGGGCTGTGAGGCCGGACGGTCGGTCTTCGGCGAGCGGTTCCAGCTCGGCACGAAGCCCTTCCTCTTGGGCGACAACGCCGCCTACTACCTCGAGCAGGTGCCGGGG
>CAMGPO010000125.1 GCA_946060825.1 uncultured Clostridia bacterium
AAATAGGCCGCGCAGACCAGGAAGAAGATATACAATATACAACTGCCGGGGTCCACGGAAAAACCAACTCCTTTGCGGATAGATTATTAAGAGTATTCTACAATAGGAAGCGGGTATTGTCAAATACTGGCGGGCCGTGCTACAATGGTGCCATTCCGAAAACGAGGTGTCATCCATGTATCAGATTTACGGAACCATGCTCTGCAAGGACTGCGTCGCCTGTGTGGACGCCCTGAAAGCCACCGGCGTCGCCTTTGCGTTTCACGACATTGGGAATGACCTGGACAATCTGAAAGTCTTTCTTCGCCTGCGGGATCAGAGTCCGCTCTTCGACGAGGTGAAGTCCCGGGGCGCCATCGGCGTTCCCTGCATCGTCCGGGAGGACGGCTCCCTCACCCTGGACTGGGAGAGCTGCCTGCCCTGAAAACCAGCGCCGGACACGGAATTCCGTGTCCGGCGATATTCTTTATTTGGCGAAGTAGGCCCGCGTCTCATCGGCGTTGCGGCGAATTTCCGCCTGGAGGGCCGAAAGGGAGGGAAACTTGATTTCATCCCGCAGCTTTTTGTGGAAAAACACCCGGATCTCTTTTCCGTAGAGATCGCCGGTAAAGTCGAGAATCCAGGGTTCCACCACCAGGGGCGCGTGGTCGGAGATTGTAGGACAGGTACCGACGTTGGTGACAGCGGCGTAATCCTGCCCGTCAAAGGTCACCCGCGTGGCATAGACGCCGGCCGGCAGCACCAGCACCTCCGGCGGGACGGCGATGTTGGCCGTGGGGATGCCCATGGTGCGGCCCAGCCGCTTGCCGCTGATGACCAGTCCGCTGAGACAGTGGGGATGGCCCAGAAACCGGGCAGCCTCCTTCATCTCGCCCCGGAGCAGCAGATCCCGCACCAGGGTCGAGTGAACCGGCACGCCATCCACGCTGATCTCCGCGATGATGTCGCAGCCGATGTGCCGGGCCGCGCAGGCTGCCCGCAGCAGCTCAGCGGTACCCTCGCCCCGGTGGCCGAAGCGGAAATCGGCCCCGCAGATGATATGGACGACATTCAGATCCCGCAGGAGGCAGTCGTCGACGAACTCCTCCCAGGGCATCTCCATCATGGCGTGGCTGAAGTGGATGAACAACACCTCATCGATGCCGTAGAGGGACTTCATCAGATACTCCCGGTCCCGCCTAGAGGTAATCAGGGGCGTGGGGCGTCCGGTGATGACCACGCTGGGGTGGCGGTCAAAGGTCATCACGGAGGCGGTACAGCCCAGCTCGTCGGCCCGCAGCCGGGCCTCCCGCAGCAATCCGCCGTGGCCCAGGTGGACGCCGTCGAAAAAGCCCAGGGCAATGACGCGTCTATCCATCGTTCACCTCGAAAAAACTTTTTAGGGTGGAAACCCGTCCGCCGGCGCAGCGGCCCAGCATCAGGAAATCCCCCTTGGGACCGTAAACCCGCCAGTCGCCGTCGGCCAGCTCTCTTCTATGGAATGCATTGCCGTTGCGGCAGAGCCGTTCCTCGGCCTCCGTCAGCGTCACCGCCGGGAAGGGCGCAAACAGAGAGTCCACCGGCAGGATCTCTGCCTCTCCGGCGAGGATCTGCTCCATGGTAAAGGCTCTGCCGATGCCGTAGACCCCGGCACGGGTGCGCCGCAGGGCGCTCATGCAGCCGCCGCAGCCGAGGCGCTGCCCCAAATCGTGGCAGATCGTTCGGACGTAGGTGCCCTTGGTGCAGAGCACCCGGAAAGCGGCCCGGTCCCTGTCACAGGAGAGCAGCTCCATCTCCTTCAGCTCGATGGGGCGGGCCTTCCGCTCCACCTCCTTGCCCTGGCGGGCCAGCTCGTAGAGCTTCTTTCCGCCGACCTTGACGGCGGAGTACATGGGTGGCGTCTGGAGCTGCGGCCCCACCATGGCGGCGAGGGCCTGCCGCACTGTCTCCGCGTCCACGTTTGCAGGGTGTTCCTCCAGAATGCGGCCGGTGGTGTCCTGGGTGTCGGTCACGAGGCCGAAGCGGATCCCGGCGACATATTCCTTCTCCGCCGACTCGAAAAATGGGACGGCCCGGGTGGCCCGGCCCAGAAAAACGGGCAGCACGCCGGTGGCCATGGGGTCGAGGGTGCCGCCGTGGCCAACCCGCCGCTCATGGTAGACGCCCCGCAGCTTGGCGGCGACGTCCTGGCTGGTCCAGCCCTCCGGCTTGTCCACGATCAGAATTCCGGTCATGCGTCCTCCTCAATCGGAAGGCCGGTGACGGCGGTAATCGCGCCGAGCAGGGCGCTGCGGCCGTCCGCGATGGAGCCGGGGACGGTGGCGCCGGCAGCGCCGCGATGTCCTCCTCCGCCAAGCCTTGCGCAGATTGCCGAGGCATCCCACCGCTGTGTCTCCGTGCGCAGCGAGATTTTGCACTGTGCGTCCGGCAGGTCCCGCAGCAGTGCGGCGATCTCCACACCCTCCAGGTCGCGGGCAAAGCCGGCGATGGAGTCGGCATCGTCTTCGGTGACACCCATGCGGATTTTTTCCGCCTCAGGAAGCTGACAGATGCCGATCTTCCCGCCGCCGTACAGGCGCATGGTCTCGGTCAGATAGGCCTCGAGCGCAAAGCGCGCCCGCGTTTTCACCTCGAACAGCCGGTGGTTCATGGCCGCTGTGTCCGCGCCGCACTCCATCAGCGCGGCAGCGGTGCGCAAGGTGCGCGGCGTGGTATTGGCGTAGCGGAAGCAGCCGGTGTCGGTGGAGATGGCCAGGTAGAGGGCCTCCGCCGTGGTGCGGCTGACGGCAGCCCCCATCTGCAGAAACAGCGTATAGAGGATTTCGCCGCAGGCGGCGGCGCTGCTGTCCACAAAGCCGGCCCCGGCATAGCCGGTGTTTGAGCCGTGGTGGTCAATACAGAGCGCCACGGCGCCGCTGAAATTGACGGGGAGCATACTCTCCGCCGCGACGTCCACGGCGACGACCGTCGCGCGCATACCGGCCTCGATCAGATCGGCCCGGCGCTGCCGCTGGCTGGGACGAAAGTCCGGATTGTCCCAGATGACGGCCTGCTTACCCAGCGCGCGAAGCACGCGGCAGAGCGCGTCGGCACAGCCCACCGTGTCGCCGTCCGGGCGGCGGTGAGTCAGAATGGTATAGTCATCATGGCCGCGCAGGAATTCCGCGACCTCATTCAGCGTCAAATGCTTCATCGGTATCGTCCTTTTCAATGTGAAGAGAGCTGAGAAGCTCATACATCTTCGCGCCCTTGGTGATGGAGTCGTCCTCGACAAAGACAAGCTCCGGCGTGTAGCGCAGCTGGAGCTTCTGGCCGATCTCCCGGCGCAGGAAGCCGCCGGCGGACTTGAGGCCCTTGAGTACCTCCCGCGCCCGCTCCTTCTGCAGCACACTGACATAGACCTTGGCATAGCGCAGGTCGCCGGTGGTGTCCACCGAGGTGATGGAGATCATGGCGTCCTGAACTCTGGGATCCTTGAGGGTGCGGATTTTTGCGGAAAGCTCCTTCTGAATCTCCTCGTTGATGCGGCTGATTCGCTGTTGTGACATTGGAATAATCCTCCTGTCCGATGATGGAAAATCGGGCCGCCACAGCGGGCGGCCCGAAACACTGTGGAATTAGACGGGCTTGACTTCCTCCATGACGAAGCACTCGAAGATGTCGCCCTCTTTGATGTCGTTGTATTTTTCGAGGGACATACCGCACTCGTAGCCGGCCTGGACTTCCTTGACGGCGTCCTTGAACCGCTGCAGGGAGCCGACGGTGCCCTCGTGGATGACGATGTTGTCCCGCAGGACGCGAACCTGTGCATCCCGGGAGACCTTGCCGTCCTTGACATAGCAGCCGGCGATGGTGCCGACGGAGGAGACCTTGTAGGTCAGGCGGACCTCGGCGTGGCCGGTGACGACCTCCTTGAAGGTCGGCGCCAGCATGCCCTTCATGGCGGCCTCGATCTCGTTGATCGCGTCGTAGATGACGCGGTACATCCGCATATCCACCTTATCGCGCTTGGCGGCGGCAGCGGCGGCGTCGTTGGGCCGGACGTTGAAGCCGACGATGATGGCGTTGGCCGTGGAGGCCAGGACAACGTCGGTCTCGTTGATGGCGCCGACGCCGGCGTGGATGACCTTGACGCGGACCTCGTCGTTGCTGAGCTTGGCGAGGGATGCCTTGACCGCCTCGGCGGAGCCCTGGACGTCGGCCTTGACGATCAGGTTCAGCTCCTTCATCTCGCCCTCCTGCATCTTGGCGAAGAGGTTGTCGAGGGTGATCTTCTGGTTCTGCTTGTTGAGGTCGTCCTTGATCTTCTGCTTCCGCTGCTCGACCAGCTGGCGGGCCATGCGTTCGTCGGCCACGGCGGCGAAGCTGTCGCCGGGAGAGGGAACCTCGGCCAGACCGGTGATCTCCACGGGGATGGAGGGACCGGCAGTCTTGACCTGCTTGCCCTTGTCGTCCATCATGACGCGGACGCGGCCCACGGCCGTACCGGCGATGATGGTATCGCCCTGGCGGAGGGTGCCGTTCTGCACCAGCAGCGTGGCGATGGGGCCGCGGTTCTTGTCGAGGCGGGCCTCAATGACGGTGCCCTTGGCGGCCCGGTTCGGGTTGGCCTTCAGCTCAGCGATCTCGGCGGTCAGGATGACCACCTCGAGCAGATCGTCGATGCCCATGCCCGTCTTGGCAGAGATGCGGCAGACCTCGGTCTCGCCGCCCCAGTCGGAGGGCGTCAGGCCGTGCTCGGTGAGCTGGCTCAGGATGCGGTCGGGGTTGGCGCCCGGCTTATCCATCTTGTTGACCGCCACGATAATCGGGATTTCGGCGGCCTTGGCGTGGTTGATGGCCTCGATGGTCTGGGGCATGATGCCGTCGTCGGCAGCCACCACCAGGATGGCGATG
>CAMGPO010000126.1 GCA_946060825.1 uncultured Clostridia bacterium
CCCGCAGAGCCTCCGTCACAGTCCGCTTGGTCTGCGGCTTCGTGACCGGCTCCGTGGAGGCCGTCAGGCGGCTGACAACCCGCAGGACATTGCCATCCACCGCAGGCTCCGGCTGGCCGAAGCAGATGGAGCAGACCGCTCCCGCCGTGTAGTCGCCGATGCCGGGCAGGGCCCGGATTTCTTCCCAGGTCCGGGGGAACGTGCCGCCGTACTGCGCCACGAGCGCCTGGGCCGCCTTTTTCAAATTGCGGACGCGGGTATAATAGCCGAGGCCCTCCCAGAGCTTGCGGAGGCGGTCGTCGTCACAGGCCGCCAGGGCCTCCACCGTGGGCAGCGCCGCGAGAAACCGGGCATAATAGCCCCGCACCGCCTCCACCCGGGTCTGCTGGAGCATGATCTCCGACAGCCAGACGTGGTACGGCTCCCGGTCCCGCCGCCAGGGCAGGTCGCGCTTATGTTCTTCATACCAGGGCAGCAGCAGCGCCGGCAGTTGGCTCAGTTCCATGATTTCGCTCCTTTGTTTTTTCCCATCTTACCACACCGGCCCGTTTTTTGCACAGACTTTTCACAAATTTAAGGAAAATGAGAGGTGAAATTGTGCCGCTGCCGCATTATAATAGTACCATCGAAAAGGCACGGAGGACATCGCCATGAAACTGAACTACAAGCGCACCATCTTCGTCGGCTTCGCTTTCTTCCTGATCTCCGCCTTCTGGCAGGCCTACGACAACGTCATCCCCCTAATCCTGACCAACAAGTTTGGCCTGTCCCAGGCCTGGTCCGGCGTCATCATGGCCCTGGACAACATTCTGGCCCTCTTTATGCTGCCTCTCTTCGGCGCTCTCTCCGACAAGGTGGACACCCGCCTCGGCAAGCGGACGCCCTTCATCCTCTGCGGCACGCTGGTGGCAGTCATAACCTTTGTGGCGCTGTCCTTCGTGGACGCGGCCCAGCTCCGGAACATCCAGAAGGTCGCCGTCATCGACGACCCGGAATCCCTGGCCTGCATCTACGAGCAGCAGGCCGATGCCGAGCTGCTGACTCCCGACGGCGAGCGCTTTGTCCTCTCGGAACGGTTCACCGAGGAGGAATTCACGGAGATCCGCAGCCAGGTCACGGAGAACGGCAAGACCGTCACCAACCACGACTACACCAACTACGTCGTCCCGGCCCGGCAGGCCTGCGCCAAAGCGGCCACCCACGCCTATCCCCGGGTGCTGATCCTCTTCATCGGCCTCCTGCTGATCACGCTGATCTCCATGGCCACCTTCCGTTCCCCCGCCGTGGCCCTGATGCCAGACGTGACCATCAAACCCCTTCGGAGCAAGGCCAACGCCGTCATCAACCTGATGGGCTCCGCCGGCGGCATTCTGGTGCTGGTGCTTGGCATGGTGTTCGCCACCTCGTCGGTGAAGAATTCCCTGATGAACTACACCGCCTTCTTCCTGGTGGTGGGCTGCCTGATGCTGTCTGCCCTGGGCGTCTTCCTCTGGAGGGTGCGGGAACCGCGCTTCGTCCGGGAAATGCGGGAGGAAAGCCGCCGCTACGGCATCGACGAGGAACCGGAGGACGACAAGAATGGCGGCAAGCGCCGCCTCTCCCCCACAGAGCGCCGCTCCATGCTCTTCCTGCTGGCCTCCATCGTTCTCTGGTTCTTCGGCTACAACGCCATCACCTCGAAATACTCGGTCTATGCCAGCAATATCCTCCACAAGGACTACAACCTGACCCTCATCATCGCCCAGGCGGCGGCCATCCTGGCCTACCTGCCCGTGGGCGCGGTGGCCTCGAAGGTGGGCCGGAAAAAGACCATCCTGGCCGGCGTCGCCATGCTGTTCACGGCCTTCCTGGTGGCCTCCTTCCTCAGCTCCGACAGTCCGACCATGCTGATGAACGCCATGTTTGCCCTGGCCGGCGTGGCCTGGGCCACCATCAACGTCAATTCCTTCCCCATGGTCGTGGAGATGTGCTCCGGCGGCGACATCGGCAAGTACACCGGCTTCTACTACACCGCCTCCATGGCCGCCCAGGTCGCCACGCCCATGCTCTCCGGCATGCTGATGGACAGGCTTGGCATGACTGTCCTCTTCCCCTACTCCACCGTATTTGTGGCCCTTGCCTTTGTGACCATGCTCTTTGTCATGCACGGTGACAGCCGTCCCACGGCAAAGCGCGGTCTGGAAGCTCTGGAGGACCTCGACTGACCAAGAAAGAAGAATTCCCATGTGTCTCAGAATCTGCCGCCGGAACCATCCCGGCCTCTCCCAGCTTCGCCCCTACCGATATGCCCACCGGGGACTCTATGACCTGGCTAAGGGTGTGCCGGAGAACACCCTGCCCGCCTTCCGCCGGGCCGTCGACCACGGCTTCGGCGCCGAGCTGGACGTCCATCTGACCGCCGACGGCCGCCTGGTGGTCATCCACGACAGCAATCTCACCCGGCTCTGCGGGATCTCTCGCCGGGCTGACACCCTGACCGCCGCCGAATACGGCAAATACGGCATCCTCGGCACGGACCTCCACGCCCCGATGCTCGAGGACATCCTGCCTCTCTTCGAGGGAAAAACGCCCCTGATTGTGGAGGTCAAGACCGACGGGGCCAACTACGCCGCCGTGACCGCGGCCACCTGCCAGATGCTGGATCAGTTCCATGTGACCTATTGCATGGAATCCTTCGATCCCCGGGTGCTGATCTGGCTGCGGAAGCACCGGCCGGAGATCTGCCGGGGCCAGCTCAGCTGCAACTTTGCAAAGGAACCGGAAAGCCCGCTCCATCCGTTCCTGCGCTGGAGCATGACCCGGTTGCTGGGCAATTTCCTGACCCGGCCCGACTTCATCGCCTACAAGTTCGAGGACCGGAACACCCCGGCCCTCCGCCTCTGCCGCCGGCGCTACAGCGTGCAGGAGGTGAGCTGGACGATCCGGAGCCAGCAGGATCTCGAGGCCGCCGAAGCGGACGGCTGCATCCCCATCTTCGAGGGCTTTCTTCCAGCATCACGCAAATCGACCGAGCTATAAAACCCGGTCGATTTCTGTCTATTTTTCTTTTTTCGCCGGTTTGACCAGGCGGTGCTGCCAGAAGAAGCGCCGCTTCGGCTCCGGCGGCAGGCGGGCCGCCTTGGCGCGGTAGGAGTTTGCCGCCTCCGAGTCGCTGGTGTAGAGCAGACGGGAAACTCGATAGGTCTCGTCCTCCTCCCGCACCAGCCGCACCCGCACCAGATATTCCCCATGCTTGGCACACTTGGAAATATTCATATACCGGTGGCCAGGCTGGGACACCCAGCGGGAGGGCCGCATCCGCCGCTTGCAGATGGGACAGCGGTTCTCTTTGCTGCCCATGGCCTTGAGAACGGCATCCTTGTCGGTATAGCCGCGGGATACGCTCCGGGTGATGCAGTCAGGGATGGCGGCGCCATGGAAGCCCTCCTCGTGGCGCTTCTTCGACTTGCCGTATTCCTCCATGCCCCGCCGCAGATCCAGCCGCGTGCTGATGACGGCGGTGTGGTAGGCGTCGCCCAGCGCGTCATGGGCCGGACGGGTCGGCTCAATGCCGAACATGGCCATGGCCGTCTTGAGGGCCTTCTGTGCCGTGGAGCCGTCGGTCTGAGCGTTGAAGATGAGCTGGAGGTTGTACCACCGGCTGACCCAGCTGCTGTCAAGGCCGTGAAGCTCCATATTTTCCTTGAGGATGCCGATGTCGTCAAAGCCCCAGGTCAGGAACACACAGTCCTCCCCGCACCAGCACTGAAAGGCCTCCATGACCTCCGGGAAGGGCTTTCCCTCGGCCTTGAGCCGGGTCTCCTTGATGCCGGTCAGACTGCTGACCCGCTTGTTCAGGCGGCGGTAGTATTTGGGCAGCACGAGCTGCTGATATTCGTCGATGATGACCTGATCCTCGGACACCCGAACGGCGCCGATCTGTATGATTTCTCCATGGATGGGGACGGGCAATACCTTCTGGGCCGACGGTGAACCGGGCCAGGGCTGATTCCATTCCATATCCAGCACGATATACTGCATGGCTTGGACTCCTTTTGTAGCGGCTTTTTTTATTTTACCATACGGTCCGGCCCCTGTAAAGCAGGCAATTTCCGCGTCAATGCCGCATAGAATGGCAAAAACCGGAAAGGTGGCTGCCCTATGCCCTACTTATTTCTGAGTCCCTCCACCCAGGAGTACAATCCCTACATCATCTATGGTAACGAGGAATCCTGGATGAACGCCCTGGCCGACGCCATGGAGCCGCTGCTCCGAGCCTCGGGCGTCAACGTCACCCGGAATGACCCAGAGAAAACCGTTACCAACTCCATCCGGATGTCCAACGCCGGGGATTACGATTTCCACCTGGCCCTCCACTCCAACGCCGCCCCAGAGGCCCTGGCCGGAAAGCTTCGGGGCATTGACATCTACCACTATCCGGGCCGGGCAGAAGCCCTGCGGATGGCCCGCATTCTGAAAGAAAACCTGGAGGTCATTTACCCCCTGCCGGAGCAGGTCTCCATCGTCACCGCCACGAACCTGGCCGAGATCCGGGACACCCGGGCGCCCTCGGTGCTGGTGGAACTGGGCTACCACGACAATCTGGAGGACGCCCTCTGGATTCAGGGCAACCTGCAGGAGATCGCCCGCTCCCTGACTGAGAGCGTCACGGAGTACTTCGGCCTGCCCTTCCTGCTGCCCCGGCCGGAGACCATGGGCGTAGCCACCCAGAGCTACGGCAACCTGAATTTGCGAGGCGGCCCCGGTACAACTTTCCCGATTCTGGGAAAAATCCCCATGGGCGCGTCGCTGACCATCTTCAATGCCTACGACGGCTGGTACGTCGTGGAGTACGACGGTACCCTCGGCTTTGTGAACAGCAGCTTC
>CAMGPO010000127.1 GCA_946060825.1 uncultured Clostridia bacterium
TCGAGGCGGTAGCGGCTGCCCACGGGGGTCATGGAGACGAGGTCGCCCTTGCGCTGGCCGATCTTCTCGATGACGGAGCCCATGGCCGTGTCGGGGACGTCGGCGACCATCCGCTCGATAGGCTCGCAGACGACACCGTCGATCTCCCGCGTCAGGACGCGGGGGGTGGAGACCTGGAACTCATAGCCCTCGCGGCGCATGGTCTCGATCAGAATGGAGAGGTGCATCTCGCCACGGCCGGCGACATTGAAGGCATCGGTGCCCTGCTCGGTGACGCGCAGGGAGACGTCCTTCAGCAGTTCCCGCTGCAGGCGGTCCCGCAGGTTGCGGGAGGTGACGTACTTGCCCTCGCGGCCGGCGAAGGGGCTGTCGTTGACGGAGAAGGTCATCTCCATGGTGGGAGGCGAGATCTTGACGAAGGACAGGGGCTCCGGATTCTCCGGGGCGCAGATGGTGCGGCCGATGGTGATGTCGGAGATGCCGGAGAAGGCGACGATCTCACCGGCGCCGGCCTCCTGGACGGCCTTCTTGCCGAGACCGTCGAACTCGTAGAGGGCCACGACCTTGCCCTTTTCCTGGAACTCCGGATCGTGGTAGTCGCAGATGGCGATCTCCTGGTTCTGACGCATCACGCCGCGCTCGATCCGGCCAATGGCGATGCGGCCGACGTATTCATTATAGTCAATGGAGGACACCAGGAGCTGCAGGGGGCCTTCCCGGTCGCCCTGGGGGGCGGGGATATAGCTGACGATGGTGTCGAAGAGGGGCTGCAGGTCGGTGCCGGCCTCGTGGGGGCCGTAGGCCGCGGTGCCCTGGCGGCCGGAGCAGAAGATGGTGGGGGAGTCGAACTGTTCCTCAGTGGCGTCCAGCTCCAGCAGCAGCTCCAGCACCTCGTCCACGACCTCGTCGATACGGGCGTCGGGCTTGTCAATCTTGTTGATGACGACGATGACCTTGTGGCCCAGCTCCAGGGCCTTCTGCAGCACGAAGCGGGTCTGGGGCATGGGGCCCTCGGCGGCGTCGACCAGCAGCAATACGCCGTTGACCATCTTGAGGATCCGCTCGACCTCGCCGCTGAAGTCGGCGTGGCCCGGGGTGTCGACGATGTTGATCTTGGTGCCCTTGTAGTGGACGGCGGTGTTCTTGGCCAGAATGGTGATGCCGCGCTCCCGCTCGAGGTCGCCGGAGTCCATGACGCGCTCCACGACGGCCTGATTTTCCCGATAGACGCCGCCCTGCTTCAGCATTTCGTCGACCAGGGTCGTCTTTCCGTGGTCGACATGGGCGATGATGGCGATGTTTCTGATATTTTCCTGCTGCATAACTGCCTCCAGACCTGACCCCGGACGCGGACAGGCGTCTGCCTGCGCGGGGGAACTCGTGTGCATGATTAGAATTCTCAACAAGGACAAAATATAACACAGTATGTCCCGGATTTCAAGAAAATTCTTTGAAAAAGCCGGAGCCTTTTCGGTTTTTTCGCGCAAAACGGCGGCGGCGGAGCCTTTTTGCCCCGCCGCCGCGCAGACAGAGGGCGGAGAGGCCGAAGCCTCTCCGCAGGAAGGTGTCAGCAGCAGCCGCAGTTGTCGTTGCAGCCGCAGTTGTTGCAGTTGCTCGGGCAGCAGCAGTTGTTGCCGAAGCTGCCGTTGCCGCCCCAGATCACAACGATGATGACGAGGATGATGATCCACCACCAACTGTTGCCGAAGGCGCAGAAGCCGGAGCTGTTGTTACACATAAAAAGGTACCTCCCTGATAAATTTCGGAGCGGTCATCGCTCATTCCATGTTATGCAGAGAGGCGGAATCGGTGCCGTTTCATGCCGCATAGAGTTGGTCCAGGGTCACAAACTCGTAGCCCAGGTCCTCCCATTTGGTCAGCAGCTCGTCGAGGATCGCGGCGTTGGTCTTGGAGGTGGAGTGGAGCAGGACAATGGCGCCGTTGTGGATGCGGGGGATCAGCTTGGAGAAGGCATCCTCCCTGGTGGGCTGGCTGTCGTTGTTCCAGTCCACATAGGCCAGGCTCCAGAAAATCGTCCGGTAGCCCAGGGCCTGGGCCTGCTTCAGATTCTCCTCGGAGTAGACCCCCTCCGGCGGACGGTAGTATTTGGACATCTCTTCGCCGGTGATGTTCCGGTAGAGGTCCTCCACGGCGGTCAGCTCCTCCCGGAACACGCCCTCGTCGGTGATGGCCGCCATATCCCGGTGGTGGTAGGTGTGGTTGCCGACGGTGTGGCCCTCCCCGGCCATGCGCTTTACCAGCTCCGGGTTCTGCTCCAGGTAGCTGCCCACCAGGAAGAAGGCGGCCTTGACGTTGTGCTTTTGCAGGGTATCGAGGATCTGGGCGGTGCAGCCGTTCTCATAGCCGGCGTCAAAGGTCAGGCAGATCTGGGGCTTCGTCGTGTCGCCGAGGTATTTGGCGTCATAGGCGTCCAGGGCCGCCTGACTGGCGTTGCCGGTGGGGGCGCAGCCCTCCTGCCGGAAGCTCAGGCCCCAGGAGCCGGTCTCGACGGCTTCGCCGCCGGCAATCAGGACCCAGCCGCCCAGGACAAAAATCAGCAGAAAAACCGGAACGGCGATGCGGAGCAGTTTCTGTTTCATCACGGGAATCACCTCACCGCATCCTATGGCTGTCCGCCTTTGGATATGCCTGCCCTTTTCATTTCCCGCAAACCGTGGTATACTAAAAGAAATTCCATTTTGCGACAGAGACAGAGGCGATTCCATGAAGAACGCGGAGCGGCCGGTGGCCTTTTTCGACTCGGGCCTCGGCGGAATCAGCGTACTGCGGGCGGCCCGCAGGGCGCTGCCCCACGAAAACTATATCTACTACGGCGACTCGGCCAACGCCCCCTACGGCACGAAGCCTCCGGCGGAGATCCGGCGGCTGGCCGGAGCGGTCATGGAGAAGGTGCTGGCCCTCGGCGCCAAGGCCGTGGTTGTCGCCTGCAACACGGCCACGGGTCTGGCCGTGGACGGCCTGCGGCAGCAGTATCCCGATGTGCCGATCATCGGCGTGGAACCGGCGGTAAAACCGGCGGTGGAGGCCCATCCCGGCGGCACCGTTCTGGTACTGGCCACGCCCATGTGCCTGCAGGGACAGCGGTTCCGGGAGCTGATGGAGCGGTTTTCGGACGCGGCGGAGGTTGTACCCGTGCCCTGCGGCGGCCTGATGGAGTTCGTGGAGCGGGGCGAGCTGGAGGGCGAGGACCTGCAGTCCTATCTGCAGGAGAAGCTGGCTCCCTGGCAGGGACGGCGGGTGGACGCGGCGGTTCTCGGCTGCACCCACTACCCCTTTCTGCGGGAGGCCATCGCCGAAGCCCTGGGGCCGGAGGCGGAGATTCTCGACGGCAATGCCGGCGTGACGGCCCAGCTCCACCGCCGCCTGAAGGAGCAGGGGCTGCTGAACCCGACAGAGCAGCCGGGCAGCGTGACCTTCTACAACTCCCTGGAGGACCCGGCGATTCTGGAATTGAGCCGGATGCTGCTGGAGCTCCCCTAGGCGTGGATGGCTGGCCGGTTTCCGACCGCCGCCAGCGGAGCTTTCCCTTTATAATATAGACTGCCCCATGGCGGCGTTTCTGCGCGAGCAGACCCCCAATGGGACAGCCCGGGAACGGAATTCCGTTTTCTGGCAATTTTGCATAGCCATATGCCGTTATGCAATAGCGGTATGAGTTTTTTAAAACAAAAAAAGAAAAAAGTATCTTGCTTTTACAGGGGATATCTAGTATGATAAAACATATAAATCATGATGCGAAAGTATCTTTGCTTTTGAATAGGAAAGGAAGGAAGATCATGAAAAAGAAACTGGTAAGCATTGGCCTGATCGCTGCGCTGCTGCTGGCGCTGCTGTCCGTGACGGCCTTTGCGGCGGCCCCCGACCGCGGCGATGTCTACAACCATGTGGACGTCAAGATCGACAGCCTGTTCAATGTGACGCTGGGTGACAAGACCTACACCCTGCTGGGCGCAGTGGACTGGAGCCATCTCCGCGTGGAGGTTCGCGGCGAGAACAACTTCTCGACCGACGGCCTGACGTTCCTGGCCCGGAATGAGTGGACGCACAATGAATATACTGCCTATGTTGACGGCGTCACGAAGTCCCTGAAAGCCAGCGACATCGACTGGATTGGAGACACGTACCGGATGAGCAACGTCTATGTGACGGCGCGCATCTACCTCGGCAGCTACATCCCGGAGGTCCTGAAGGACCATCTGCCCTATGTCGCGATCGAGAACGTGCCGCAGGATGTGCGGGATGTGCTGCAGCTGGGCGAGGAAGCCAGAGTCTACTATGTTGACCTGGTAGATTATCAGTACCAGGGTATCCAGGAGTGCACCGACGGCGGCGATATGCGCAGCCAGCGCTTCGACCAGTATGTCGAAGTGCCCACCGGCCTGGATCTGTACATCACGGCGAGCCAGATCATTGAGGTCATTCTGCCCGAGACGACCGACATCACGGTCACCAAGGTTTGGGATGACGAGGACGACAAGGACGGCATTCGTCCCGAGTCCGTTGAAGTTCAGCTGCTGGCCAACGGTGAGCCGGAAGGCGAGCCTGTGACCCTCTCTGAGGAGAACGGCTGGACCTATACCTGGGAAGGTATGCTGAAGGTTGATGACGAGGGCAATGAGATTGCCTACACCTTCGAGGAAGCCGCAGTAGAGGGCTACACTGCCACCTATGAGGACGGCAAGATTATCAATACCCATACGCCGGAAGCACCGGCTGAGCCCGAAAACCCCGATGAACCCGAAATCCCCGATGAGCCCGATACTCCGGACGAACCGGATACCCCTGTTGAGCCTGACACTCCCGACGAGCCGGATACCCCTGTTGAGC